>CAZDSN010000385.1:0-4753 GCA_964507675.1 uncultured Ardenticatenaceae bacterium
CAATCCAGTTAAATAACACCCCGCGCATCTCTGGCGAAACACGGTGAACGATGGACGTTTCCGGCAGCGGCGGTTGGCCAAACTCGGCCACAATTTGGCGCACATAACCTGCCAAATCAACCTCGTCCAGCGCGACGCGATCCGCTGCATTGACCTTGTAAACAAGGGTTGGCTCGCGCACCTCCCGGTGATTCTGCAATTTCTCTACCAGCGGCTGCGCCGCCTGCCATCGTTCATAAGCCGCTTCCTGTTCTAGACGTTGGCGAACCGCCTTTAATAAATTAGGCGCAACAGCAAAAGGCATTACTCCCCGGCTTAACTCGAAAATTTCTTGCTCATTGCGGGCTAAGGCTTCCCGCAGCCATTCCCGCTCCTCATTACGCGCCGTTTGCGTGGCCGCATATTGTCCTCCTTCGCGGGCAATGCGCTGCTCCAGCAACGTAATTGCCTCTCGTTTGGCCTGAAGTTGACGACGACAGTGGGCTAAAATAGGCTGGTTTTGGTTCCTATCCTCCGTCACTGTCTCTAATTCAAGCCTGAGTTGGTTTAATTCCGTCTGGTACTGCTGCAACTCCTGAGCGCCTGTTTGCCGCGTCAGGTAAATGTCCAAATCACGATCCAACTGCTCCACAAGATGCAGGCCCAACAAATTTTTGACTGTTTCAGCCAGCAAAGCATCGCCGCCATCCCCCGCTTCGGCCAGGGTGTTAATCTTTTCGCCATCAAAGAAAAATAGTTCGGCCATGCCGGGCGACACCAATTCACGCAGTAGATATTCGTTTTCTTCCTCGCCGGCCTGACTCTGTTCTGCGTCAATCCACACCTGTAGTTCGCTGGTCAGGCGGCTGTTTGGTTTTGCCCAGTGCCGCTTAACCCGATAATGGCGGCGTTTGCCCAAAAAGACATGATCAAATTCCAACTGGATAGCGGCAAAGGGGGCGGTGCGGCCATCGGGGGCGCGGTAGATGCGTCGCTCCAGGTACAGTTCATACTCTTTTTGCGTGGAGCGGTTGCCCAGGCTGAGTTTGCCGTGCAAGCCCAGGCGGATCGCTTCCATGAGGGTGCTTTTGCCTGACCCATTTTGCCCGCGAAAAAGGATGATTGGTTGCTGGAAGCGGCCATCGCTGCGCGGCGTCAAGTTAAAGGTATGGTCGCCCGCATAGATGCCGAAGTTTTGCAAGGTAATGGTATGAATGATCATGCCGCCATACTTTCCTGTTCGCGCCGCCGCCGCGTCATTTCCGCTTCGATTTCTTCCCAGGAGCGCCAATCTTCGCGGAAAATCTTTCCGATCTGGTCATGAATTTTAGCGCGACGAAACATGCCCTGATGCTGCCATTCGGCATCCAGTAGCTTTTGCACCAGGCGCATGGGAACGTCGGCTTCTGTACTCAACTCGGCTAATAGTTCCGCTTCCAATTGACCAGGCATGGCGTCGTCGTTTTGTTCCCAATCTATCTGACGGCGGGTGACAGATGCGTAAATTTGCGGCAGCGAATCTTGCCAATCTTGCCGTTCCAACTGCCAGATACGGCGGATTTCACGCAGTTCTTCCAGGCTGATCAGGCTCATTTCCGATTTTTTCTGCTGTAATTCAGCCTGTGTTTCCAGCAGGCGACGCAGCATTTCGCGGGAAAATTCCAGTGTGTAAGTGCGCCAGCGCAATGTGCCCGATTCGGTAATTTTGACACGGCCGTCCCGCCCCTTAAATTCCCGCTGCTCCGGTTTAATAGCCGGGTCTTGCGTGCTAGAAAGCCAGTCCCGGTACTCTAGCAGCGGAATCATCCATTCTTGACCAGAATCAATCATCGCCTCCATGGATTTGTCTTTGTTGACAACGGTGCAAACCCAACAGCCAAAGCGGGAATTGCCACAAGATGAGGTTTTATCATCCACCACCAAAGGGCACTCCCCATCTTGCGCTGATTGGTATAGGGAAGCCAACTGCATATTATCCCCGCCCCAGGGAGAATCCACTTGCATTAAATAAGTCCAGATGTCATCGGTCGTAAACTGCTCGATGGGCATGTAGACCCACGCGCCCGGCAACTGCCCATGTCGCGCCAGGGTCATGCCGGTAATGCGGTGCATGTCCAACACCTGGTTGCGCGTGGCGCTCTCATCCCGGCGGCTACCCAACACTAAAATAACCTCGCCGTGCTTGGCCACTTTTTCCAAGATGAAGCGATTCGATGGGTTAATCTTTAATCGCTCAGTACACCAGCGGAAGGCGCTGTTGGGGGCAGGGTAGCCGCGCCCAATCAGGTTGACCCAAAAGGTGTCGTTGAGAATCGGGGAGAGATTATGCGCCGTCAGGTTTAGCCCCTCTGTTGCGGCGGCTTCATTCATCAGACGAATGCTGTCTTTGATGCGGTCTACAATCACGGGCGTCTCCACTTGGGTGTCGGTGGAAATGACGTAGATCGGTTTTGTCCGTTGTTCTGGCGGTAACTCGCGCAGGGCATACCAGCACAGTTGCAAGGTGGTAGTGCTGTCTTTACCGCCGGAGTAGCCAATCACCCAGGGATAAGGGTATTGCAGATAGGTTTGCCGAATGGCTTCATGGATTTCAGGTATCTGGAATAAGACCGAGTTACGGCTAGTTGTGACTGAACTGTTTGCCATATGACGATTCCTTAGCCCAGGCTGCAACTTCATGAGGCAAGTTGCAAAGACAGGCGTATATACAAGTGCGGAAGCGAAAAAACATACGGATGGTTTCAAGCAAAAAAGCGCCCCAGAGCGCTCTTTTGCTTCGGTTGCGCCATTTATGCACTGGCAATGCCGGCCCATGAATTGCCATGATTATACAAAACAAGTTGGTTATCGTAAACCTGGAAGAAGCAGACAACGATTGTCGGTTAATCCACTATATGCTCCTGCGCAGCCAGGGAAGAAAAGAATTGTAGCCGCGCACTGGATGTTAGACTTGTATGACAACTCCCACTTCGTCATATTCAGCCCAGGCTGCTAGAAAACTATCCCACGGTGTAGTCTGGGGAGCATCCGCAAAAGCCGGATCATTCAGGTAGACTTGCTCATCATCAAACCCTATCACCACCACTACATGAAAACTTTCTTCTGCCCAGTATGTCAAAAACCCTGTCCAGACACGGGCAATCACTGGAATCCCTTGCAGCAGGTTGCTTTTTAATTCGGCTTCAGAAAAAGAACGGTACGTTACCCGGTATTGAAGCGCTATTAAGCGGTTGATATGAGAAATAGGTGTGCCAAATGATTGCGTACCAAGTATTTCTGCTAACTCTTCCTCACTCATCTGGCGGTTTTGGTAAGCCAGAACCATGCGGGCGCACGCTGGCAGGCAGTAGCCATAATCGCTTTGCTCAAAGTGAGGAACGGGTAATAAGACGGTGGGCATTCTCTTTGATTTCCGCAACGAGACTCTCTGTTATTTCCAACTCTCCAGTTACAACATTTACATCCAACATCCCAGCCTGACCGAGACGTCCTCTATCGCCCGCAGCAATGGCCACAGGCACACGCCAGAAGACGCCATTAGCTCGTAGGACAAGGGTTGGTTTTTCCCCGTAGAGTAAATCGCCAATATAGTCGCCTACATAGCGCGTTACACGATGCCGGGCCGTATCTGCCTTGATCTTTATATCTACAACCTGGTGGATATTGAGTTCAAACAAGCCGCTCTCTGGCAACTCAAATGCTTCAAGCATAATTGGCGTATTTTCACGTATCATCTGCTAGCCTCTGTATCCCTTTACCAAATACGTTTTCTGAAAAGTGCATTTCATCTGAAAATGCTGACGACTGGCGTCATCGTCTTCGTTCCTTTTGCCAGACGTATTTTACCATCCCCTGACATTACTGTGAAAATAAGCCGTCTGCAAGTGTCGGAGGCTATTCGTCGTAGGTAACAGTGAGGGCGGGGGCGAAGGCGGGGGACTCGCCGCCGTGGAGGGTGAGGACGTCGCTGGCGAAGTTGAGGGGGGTGTTGGCTTTGAGGCGGAATTGGGTGCGGCCCGTGGGGTTGAGGTGGGCGAAGGCGGTGGGCGGCATTACCACCTCCACAAACCCATCATCCACAGGCGGCGGCGTGACGCTGGCGACGTTGTTGGCGCTGGCCGCCGCATAATAGTCGCCAAACTCCAGCAGAGGCGCGCCAAACGTCCCATTGATGATGTCCAGGGAGACGCTGTTGACCACGCCTGTTTGCGATTGGCGGTAGAAGCGCAGCGTGGCGCCGGTGATAGTGGCGTTGTCCGGCAGGCTGCTGGTGTCAAAGGAGAGAATAACGCGGAAGCTGTCGCTGTTGAACATCCCTTTGTCGCCTAGCTTGTGCACCGTTTCGCTCTTGCCGTCGGTCAGGATCAGGCTGACATAGCCGTCTTCGGCGGGGATAGAGGCAAAGGTGACTGCGCCGGGGGGCAGGTCATTGATGACGTAGGCTTCCTGGCGCAGGGGTTCGATATTGCCGGCATTATCCACGCTGCGAAAATAAAGGGTGGTTGTCGCCGTGATCGGGATGGGCGTCGTATAAGGCAGCACGCTGCCCTGTTCGCCCAACTTATAGTAGGTTGTAGCCGGCTCATTGGCGCTGAGGGTGACGCTCACCGGGCCCGCATAAACGCCCCCAGGTGGATTGGCGCTCGTAATAGGCGGCGTCTCATCGTCGCCGCCATCTTCAGTCAGGAAGAAATCCAGCAAAATGGCGCTGGCGTCTGGCCCTTGCGGATCGGTGAAGGAACCGCCCGCCAGCCCGCCTGACCAGTTATGCCCC
>CAZDSN010000386.1:0-4744 GCA_964507675.1 uncultured Ardenticatenaceae bacterium
CGATTGCCCCGGCGTTTTCGGTGGAGGAGGCGAAGGGGTTTGTGGCGCGGGTGCGGGGGGAGTTTGGGGATGCGTCGCACAATGTGCCGGCATTTCTAATCGGTCACGGGGCCAGCGTTATCGCCCATTGCAGCGATGATGGCGAACCCTCCGGCACGGCCGGGCGACCGGCCCTGGCGGTGCTGCAAGGCAGTGGGCTGGGGGACGTGGCCGTGGTTATCACCCGTTACTTTGGCGGCGCCAAGTTGGGCACGGGCGGGCTGGTGCGGGCCTATGGCGACGCCATGCGCGCCGCGCTGGCGGCTGTCCCTCGCGCCGAACGCATCCCCACCCATACGATTATGCTGGCGGTGCCTTACGCCTTTCTGGAGCGGGCGCGGCTGCTGATTGCCGCCCACCACGGGCAAATCCAGGACGAAGATTTCGCCGCCGACATCACCCTCACCGCCCGCTTTGCCGTCGCCGATTTCCCCGAATTTCAGGCAGCGCTGCAGGAAGCATCGCACGGCTCCCTGTTTGCTGAGATTGTAGAGACCGCAGACGTGATTATGCCTGTGGTTTAACCAGGGCGTCGCGCAAAATTTCGGCGGGATGGTAGGCGCGGCGACCGGCAGCGTGGGCTATTTGATGCCGGCAACTTGTCCCCGCCGCCGCCACAATTACATCCTCGCCTGCGGCGCGCACTGCCGGCATCAACCGCCGCTCCCCCATGGCCAGCGACCAATGCACATGCTCCGCCTCGTATCCAAACGAACCGGCCATGCCGCAGCAGCCCGAATCTACCTCGCTGACCTGATAGCCAGTTGGTAGGCTCAACGCCTGCCGCGACGGCTCTGTGCCCACCAACGACTTTTGATGGCAGTGACCATGCAGCAGCACCTGCCGCGCCGCTGCCGTGAAATTCAGGTTCAGTTGGCCGGCCGCTGCCAGCCGCGTCACAAACTCCTCCAGCAGCACCGCCTGCGCCGCCACCCGTTTTACCTGGGGATCATCCGGCAGCAGCGCCAGATATTCATCCCGCAGCGTCAACAGGCAGCTCGGCTCCAGCCCCACAATAGGAATCCCCTGCGCCGCAAAGGGCGCCAGGCGGGCAACAGTGTCCCGCGCGGCGGCGCGGGCAGCATCCGCCAGCCCGTTGGAAATCATAGGCCGGCCGCAGCATTTGTGTCCAGGCAGAATCACGGCAAAGCCCGCCGCCTCCAGCAGTTCAACCGCAGCGATGGCCACGTGCGGATCGTTGTAAGTGTTAAACGTGTCGTTGAACAAAACAACCTGAGGGCGGGCGGCAGAGTCGGGCCGGCGATGCTGGCGGAACCAGTGCGTGAGGGGTTGGCGGGCGAATGCCGGCATTTCCCGCGCCCGGCTGATCCCCAGGAACCGTTCCAGCAGCGCCCGCAGCGGTTTAAACCGCAGTCCGGCATTTGCCAGTGGCGCGCGCCAGCCGCTGCTGAGACGGCTGAGTGTGGCAATGTGGCCGAACAGGCGGCTGCGCAGCGGTATACCATGCACGTCATGATATTGCGCCAGGAATTCAAACTTGATCTTCGCCATATCTACCGACGACGGGCACTCCGCCTTACACGCTTTGCAGCCCACGCACAACTCCATAACCTGGTGCATGCGCTCGCTGGTTAATTCGGCGGCGGGCAGCCGGCCGGACAGCGCCGCCCGCAGGGCATTGGCTCGTCCGCGCGTGCTGTGTTCCTCCTCCCGCGTCACCTGGAAGCTGGGGCACATGGTATCGGTGGTGCGCTGCCGGCAAACGCCTGCGCCATTACACATTTCCACAGCGCGATGGAAGCCGCCGTCACTGCTGAAATCAATGTGCGCCGGCACGGGGATGACGCTGTATCCAGAACCATACCGCAGGTTCTCCGTCATGGGCACGGCATCCACAATGTTGCCGGGGTTGAAAATCCCCTGCGGGTCAAACGCCTGCTTCACCTGGCGAAACAGCGCGTACAGGTCCTGGCCAAAGAAACGTTCGTTGAGCCAACTGCGGGTACGACCGTCGCCATGTTCGCTGGAGAATGCGCCGCCATATTCGCCTAACAATTCCACCGAGAATCGGGTGATCAAGGGCAGTTTGTCCACTTCACTGGCCAGTTTGGCGTTGATGAGTGGGCGCACGTGCAAACAACCGGCGCTGGCATGGGCGTAATAAGCTACATCTGTGCCCAGGTCGTGACAGAAACGCTCAATACGCATAATGTAGTCGGCGAGATATTGCACGGGCACGGCGGCGTCTTCAATGAACGGAATGGGTTTGTAATCCCCTTTGATGCTCATCAGCAGTCCCAGGCCAACTTTACGCACTTTCCACACGTTGGCCTGCAGTTGGGGGGTGAATGCCGGCATTATCTCCCCACAAGCCACCTGCTGCCCTTGCAAATGCCGGCGCAGCCCATCTACCTTACTTTGCAATTCCGTCTGGCTTTCTCCATAAAATTCTGTGATCAGCACACAGTTCGGCTCCCCGCGTAAGAACGTCGCCAACAAACGGGCATATTCTGGTATTTCGCGGCACAAGGTCAGCCCCAGGTGGTCAATCAATTCAATGGCTGACGGCTCCACTTCCAGCATCATGGGGACGGCCTGCAGCGCCTGCGGCAAACTATCAAACGGCACAATAGCCAGCGCCGTCATCGTGGGGCGGGGCACCAGGTTCAGCTTGATCTCGGTCATCGCTGCCAGCGTCCCTTCTGCGCCACACACCAGCTTGGCCAGGTTAAATCGTTTGTCTTGCGGCCAGAGGAAGTTGGCCCCCTCTACAAACCGGTCTAAATTATAGCCGCCGCAGCGCCGCCAATGGCGCGGCGTGCCGGCACGGATCACGTCTGCCCGGTCGCGGCGGATGGCCGCCACCTGGCGGTAGATATCCCCTTCTCGCCCCGGTCGAAGCTGGTATTGGTACAGCGTTTCCCCGTCCACCGGCCCAAACGCGGTTATTGAACCATCGCTCAAAATTACGTTCATCTCCAGCACGTGGTCTGCCGTCATGCCATACAGGATGGAATGGCTGCCGGTGGAGTTGTTGCTGACGATACCGCCCAGGCAGGCGCGGTTGCTGCTGGCGGGATCAGGGCCAAACTGCAACCCGTATGGCTTCAGGTGCAGATTAAGCTGATCCAACACAATCCCTGGCTGCACCCGCACCCACTGCTCCGCCTGGTTCACTTCCAACACCTGGTCGAGGTGGCGGCTCATGTCAATCACCAGCGCTTCGTTCACTGCCTGCCCGGCCAGGCTGCTGCCACCCGTGCGCGGCAGCAGCGGCACGCCATACTGCGCTGCCAGTTCCACCGCGGCATGCACGTCTTCTACCGTGCGCGGAATCAGCACGCCATAGGGCATCACCTGGTAGATGCTGGCGTCGGTGCTGTAAAAAATGCGACTGTACCTATCCGTGCGCAAGTCGCCGGCAACCCGTTTCTGTAATGCGGCCATAAATTCAGGAATAGCAGTGGGATAAAGGACAGCAGAGCGCGTCATAGTAGCCTCGCAAGTATCATCGGCCAAACAGGGCTATCAAACCATCGGCCAGGTCATCGCGCCAGGCGTAGTAGTTGTGACCGCCAACATACTCCTGGTAAGTGACGTCATATCCCTTTTCTTGCAGCAGTGGGGCCATGCGCCGGTTGGTGTCAATCAGGAAGTCGTAGCAGCCACAGTCCATCCAGATTTTTAGGGACCGACTTACGCCGTGCTGCACCAGGTCGTAGACGATCATATCATAGCCGGACATGGTGAAAGCGCCGGATTGGCTCAGCACGCGACCAAAAATGTGCGGATTGCGCAGCCCCAGATAAAGGGACATAAGGCCGCCCATAGAAGCGCCCATCACGGCCCACGCGCCGGGATGGGCGTCTACGTCAATCAGGTGGAGATGCTGCGCTGCCAGGGGGCGCAGGCACCAGTGGAAGAAACTATAGGTGACGTCGGCGCAGCCGTATTCGACGGTACGCGCATCTCGCCCGTTTTGGGGCATCACCAGGGCAATGGGGTGGATACGGTTTTGGGCAATGAGGTTGTCTACGATTGCCGGCATTTTCCCCTGATTTACATAATCATACCCATCCAGCACCAATACCAGCGGCGACGGCTCATCCGTAGGCGGTTGGTACAGCTTGACGGCGCGCTCTGTGCCGGCAGCCAGTCCCAGCGTTTTCACTTTATGTCGCGTAAGCGTGCCGCGCGCTATGCCGCGCGCCCATTTAATGAGCGGCGTGGGTTGCGCTTCGGGCATGTAAAAATAATTATTGAACGCGCTGATGCCGTTCCATTTAGCCCGCGAATTCAGGGGATCGAGCGCGCGAAACGCATTCCAATCCTCCCCTGGCGCAACGTCTACGGCATAAGCGTACTCGATGAAGGCGTTACGCGGCACAGTCAGGGTCGCCGTCCAGACGCCTGGCTCAACCTGCTGCAGGGCAGGGGCCTGGCTTACGTCCCACCACCCCGTCACGTCGTTCATCAACGCCGGCGGGCGCGCGCCTTCCCAGACAAAAGTTACTTCTTCCCCATCAATCAGGGGGGTTCCTTCACGTTTGGCTCGTTCTAGTAATGTGTTCATGGGGTTCCTGAGTAAGGCTAATCACAGATTTCGCAGATTTACCCGATGAGGAGGGACGGGTCAACCCTCTGACCACTGCCCACTCGCCACTGACCACTATTTTCGAAGGAGTTGCCCATGGGCGGCGGCGCACCATTCGGCAAGCTCACGGCGACGCCACGAGGAATGAAA
>CAZDSN010000387.1:0-4740 GCA_964507675.1 uncultured Ardenticatenaceae bacterium
GACAGTCTCAACTCATTAGCCCTGAAGCATTACAAGCACTATTTGCTCAATTCGCTGATAGTGTAGAATGCGTTTTATTAAATGCTTGCTATTCTGAAATTCAGGCAAACGCAATTGCACAACACATTCCCTATGTAATTGGAATGGATACAGCCATTGGTGATGCAGCTGCAATTGCGTTCGCCGTAGGATTTTATCAGGCTATTGGTGCTGGCACATCGGTTGAGAAGGCTTTCCATATGGGTAAAGTTCAAATAATGCTCAACGGTATTCCTGAACATCTCACCCCAACCTTGATTAAGCAAGCGAGTTGATGGAATCGGATAATTGCCGCCTAACAGGGCTTGCAGCCGACGCAAGGCGCGGCTGAAGCGGGCGTTCGGAGACTGCTCCAGTCTAAATCTATTTCCGCTTGCCAGTTCTGCCCGGACTGCCTATCATCCTGGGGTATGAAACGATGGCGAAAACCTCTTTTACTTGGCGGCGCGTTGATGGGCATCCTCATTTTGGCGGGGGCCGGCATTTCTCTGTATCACGCCGCACAAAGTCCGCGCCTGCGCCTGGACTGGCAGTGGTGGATTGCCGGCAATGAGGCGGCGCGCGCCGCTTTAGTCACCACCCAACGCACCACCTGTCCTGGCGCGCCTTTTGTATTGCCGGCAGACGGCTTCATCGGTCTGCTCTACGGCGATCCACGCGGTCCCTACAGCCAGTCACGTCCCCACCAGGGCATTGACATCTTTAGCAACAGCGAGCCAGGGGTAACGCCCGTCTACGCCGCCTACGACGGCTATATCTCCCGCGAACCAGGCTGGGTCAGCACCCTGATCCAGCGCGTACCTGACAATCCACTCAACCCTGGCGAACAGATATGGCTCTATTACACACATATGGCGGACGCGGCAGGGGAGCGTGTATACATTGAACCCGCATTTCCACCTGGCACACGAGAAAGGTTCGTCCCGCAAGGAGCGCTACTAGGTTATACGGGCGACTACAATGGCGACTCTGCCCGTCGCATTGGCACGCATTTACACTTCTCGATTGTGCGAGATGATGGTCAGGGACGTTATCTAAACGAATTGCTCTTTGATAACACCTATGATCCCTCGCCCTTTCTGGGGATGACGGCCAACTATGCCTGCCAGACAGGACCTGTCGCCTGCACAGCAGCGCCTACCTGCCCTGCCGCTATCACCCCACAAACAAGAACAAACTGACATTATGGCTCAACTAAACCTCCTTCAGAATGGCTCGCTGGCCGGCAATTTCGTCCCTTATCGCGAGCAAGAAAACATGCAGACGCCTTTTGGCTGGGCCCCCTGGTGGGTTCCGCAGCGCAGCGATCAGCCGCTATGGCAAAACCTGGTTCCTGCTTATGGCCCTTACCCCCTGGATGGGCGGCTAGTCCAACAGGTCGAATCCCCGTGGGGCACACATGTGGGCGGTCTGTTCCAGCAAGTGCCGGCAGCTAACGGCAATCTGTACGAGTTAAGCGTAGAGGCGCTGGCCTGGTCTAGCGAAGATGAAACGCCGGGCAGCAAAGTGGAGCCGAGCGATGTCCATGTGCAAATCGGAGTGGATCCAACCGGCGGACTCGACCCGACCAGCCCACTCATCATCTGGCATGACCCTATCCAGCCATTGAGCAAATGGCGTACTATGCAAATCGAAGTAGAAGCCGAAACCAGCATTATTACCGTTTACTTGAAATCTGCGCCCGCGCTGCCCAAACGGCAGCAAACTATCTTCTGGCGGAATGCGCGGCTGACACCCATTGGCAGCTACCGGCGCAGCATCACTATTGTGGGCCAGGGAGATACCTATTTGCGTTTTAGCCCAGAAGAACCTCTCCCTGGCGACGACGTAGATGTGTGGGCGTCTTCTATGCGCAGCCAGACGCACATGGGCTTGTGGATTCAAAAGCCGTCCAAGATTTGGGAGAATCTGGTGTTGTTGGCCGCCCAACCGGAGGCAGAACGGTATACGTGGCATTACCGGTTTCACGTTAACGAGGCGGGATTGTATGATATACGCTTTGTAGGGGATCAGGGGGCGCGGCTGTTGGCGCAGCAACTACTGCGAATCGAAGCGCAAGACCCGTTGGAACTGGCGGCGCAGCAAGCGCCACGGGGCGAGCCGCGGCTGGCTTACCAGCGGGTGTATGTGCTGCTGCCTCCCACAGCGGATGGCGCCTGGCTGGCAGCAGCAGCGCGCGGAAGTTTTGATGGGCGGTATACGGTGGGGTTTTCGGCGGATGATGCCGGCATCGGCAACCTCCCGCAGCGTTACGTCCTGGCAATTAACCCCCACCATTGGCCCGAAATGCTTACGGCTGCCTGGTTCCACCAATATTATCCAGGCACCCGCTTCATACCCGTCGTCGTCAACAGCCCCACCGACCTGGAAGCGTGGCAGCGCAACTGGATTCCTTAAGACTGGAGCAGTCTTGGAGACTGCTCCAATCTGAACAAATGGAAACTGCGTCCCACCTGTATGGTTACCTGGAATCTACTCTACAGCCATCAAAGCCACGTCAATCACTTCCACGTCAAACGTGTGCCCCGAAGCAATCAAACTCACATTGCGAATATACGCCACCTGAATGTCCTGCTGCTGCAGCTTCTCCAACAGATTATCTGATTCGTAAAAGTTAACCTGGCCCACAGTCACGTGTTCGTGCGGGTTGCGCGGCGGCGGGCAAGAGACGCACACGTCGGGCGTATCCGAAGCCACCCCTCCCAGGGCATAAAAACCCTGCTGCCATTCGCGCACCCCCCCATTCACATCCTCATACTCGATGCGCACAGTCAGCGGGCACTCGCTACCGCGGTTGCCGCACACTGCCAGACTCTGTTCGTTAATCCGCATAGAGACGACCAACTGCAGCGACTTGAAATCGGTCACGTCCTTGTCCACAATCTGGCGCACCCCCGTATCCGCATGGCCCAACCCCAGGCGGCGCATAACCAGCGTGGGTTCGCCAATGCGATTTTGCACGCCCAGGTCTCCTGAAGGCTGGTCTGGTCGTTCCACATTCCACTCCAACACCGCCCAGTCAAACAGGTCGCGGTTAAAATCCCCATTTTGCAGCAAATTGCGTTCCGTGCTCAGGGGACCAGTGGGTGGATTACCCGTGGCGACAACAGCCCGTTCGTCGGTATTCAGCGTAAGCGCCTGACCAGCCGCTGTCACAGTGGCCTGCCCTTCTTGCACCGAAATCTCCGTCTCCACGTTAGTCACTGAAAGGGAATACTGGCCCGTATGTGCCAGTTCCGCCTCAGCCTGGGGCGTCTTGACCAGAATTGAGAAAGGGCGCGTCTCCTCCGGCGGCAGGCTCAATCGCACGCGGCCGCTAGTCAAAGTAATGACCATTTGCGGCAGGGCGTCGCTGGCTCGAAAACGAGGCACGGTGGCCCGCTCAATGAACAAATTGGAATTGCCATATAGCTGGATACGCCCCAGGATGCGCTCGTGATCGGGGGGATAAATGACCAGTAAGGCGCTGTCGGTGGCGTTGGTGAGAATGCGGCTGCCTACCTCGACCGCGCGAGCCAATTCGCCCGTAAACAATGCCACCGTGCCTGTATCCTCATGAAAGATACCCACAGTCCCCTGGTTCGCAGCGGCTTCAATGGTCAATGGGCGGGTAGCTCGTTGAATACCCTGGCTGATGAGGATAGGGGTGGCAATGGAAATAGCGGCGCAAATGGCAAACGCGCCCAACAGAAAAAACCAGGCCAGTCGCTGGCGACTGGCGACCGTATCGTTAATCGTCATAGAAGGATGCAAGGCAGGTTTTCAATCCCAAGACATGGTTTGCTCAAAATCGTACGCTGAACTGGGGAAATTCATGGGCGGCGTCTTGCCATGTTTCGGCGACGCGCTCGACGCGAGCGCCAGGCGGTCCCTGGCGCAGGTAAGCGGAGAACTGGCGCAGCGCCTGCTCATCTCCCTCGGCCACAACCTGGACTGTACCATCAGGTTCATTCCGTACCCACCCGGTCAGGTTAAGCTGGCGCGCCTGGTACACAGTTGTCTGGCGGAAAAAGACGCCCTGCACGCGGCCATAGACTTTTGCTTCTAATCGCATCTTACCCTTTGGAGTTTAGATGCCAGGCGCTTGGGAAGTGCCTGGCATCCTGGCTAATTTATTTGCAAGCAAGCCCTTAAGAGCAGATTATACCCAAGCTCCACCGCAGAGCGAATGAGACAGTCTGTGCGTAGCCATGTTAGAGGGGGAACGGCGTCATGCCGGCATTCCCGCCAGCTTCATCCAGCCATCTGCCGCAAAATGCGTCCGGCTAACCCTGGCCCTTCGTACACCAGTCCCGTATAAACCTGTACCAGCGACGCCCCCGCCGCCAACATGGCCTGCGCGTCAGCCGCTGTACGCACGCCGCCAACACCAATGATAGGCAGCCGCCCCCCCATCTGTTTCTGAATATAGGCCACGGCAGCCAGACTGCGCTCATGCAGCGGCACTCCGCTCAACCCGCCACTTTCATGCGGCTGAGGACTATTAAGGCCGGGACGGCTAACGGTGGTATTGGTGGCAATAATGCCGCTGATAGCAGATGCCTGAGCCGCGCTTAAGATTTCGTCTAGTTCGGCCCAGGTCAGGTCAGGGGCAATTTTGACTAGCAGCGGGCGCGGGGACAGGCGATAGTGGGCAGCCAATGAACTGTTTGCGTGGGAAATGCCGGCAAGCAATCCCTCCAGATAATCGC
The DNA here is from genome assembly GCA_964507675.1 of uncultured Ardenticatenaceae bacterium. Classification (GTDB taxonomy): domain Bacteria; phylum Chloroflexota; class Anaerolineae; order Promineifilales; family Promineifilaceae; genus JAGVTM01. The sequence goes on from CAZDSN010000387.1 coordinate 4,731, forward strand.
CCCCTTGCAG
>CAZDSN010000388.1:0-4735 GCA_964507675.1 uncultured Ardenticatenaceae bacterium
GGAGCGGCGCTTCATTAGCCGTTCAACAATTCACAAATTCACCCATTAATTATTTCTCTCCCCTCCTACGCCAACGTCCACCCCCGCTCCATCTGCGCAAACCGCAGCTTACTCAACGCATCATGCTCAAGCTGCCGGATCCGCTCCCGCGACAACCCAAACATCTCCCCAATTTCGCGGAACGTGCGAAACTCCCCATCATATAACCCATACCGCAGTTGCAGAATTTCCGCCTCTCGCGGCGGCAGTTCGCCCAACAATTCGTGTATCTCCGCGGCTAACATGCGCTCCGCTGCCAGATTGGCCGGGTCGGGACTGTCTTCGTCTTCCAGAAAATCGCCAAACTCTGTGTCTTCCTCTGGCCCATAGGGCTGTTCCAACGGGATGGGATTTTGGCTGGCGTTCATTAGCCAATCAATCTGAGCCGGCGGCACTTCCAACGCCTCAGCCAGCTCTTCCACGGTCGGCGCGCGCTGCTGCTTTTGCTCCCATTCCCGCTTAAGCTGGTTAATCCTGATCAACATACTGTGCCAATGTGCCGGCAGCCGGATCGTCCGGCTGTGATTAGCCAGCGCCCGCGTGATCGCCTGGCGAATCCACCAGGTAGCATAAGTGCTGAAACGATTGCCCATCGTATAGTCATATTTGTCGGCGGCAATAATCAGCCCCACATTTCCTTCCTGGATCAGGTCCAGAAAATTGAGGCCGCGATTGCGATATTTCTTGGCAATGCTGATCACCAGCCGCATATTAGAGCGCACCACCCGCTCCCGCGCCGCTTCCCCCTTTTCCACCACACCTGCCAGGCGCGCCCGCTCCTGGACGCTAAGCTCTGGCTGTTCCAGCTTTTGCGCCGCATTCTGCCCGGCTTCAATCGCTTTAGCCAACTGGATTTCTTCCTTAGACGTCAGTAGCGCCTGGTTGCGGATATCCCCCAGGTACAAATCAATGACATCGCTGCTCAGGTTCTCGCCAAAGTTCAGGTCAGCCAGAGCCTCTGTGGGCCTGCGGCGTTTCTTTGGCGGCCGGGTCTGCTCCAACGCCTTGGTTCGCTGGCGCAGCGACAGGTCTTGGACTTGTTTTGCTCCTTTGCTGCTAGCCGTTCCCTGGCCTGTCTGGCGCGCCTCACTCCGAAGTTCTTCATCCTTGCGTTCTGGAATGTTTCGGTCAATTATTACCGTGTTCATAGTCTTCATTTTGTTTTGTGCTTGTCATTCACACTGCGCCATCCGGCGGCACCGTATGTTCAGAACGTTCAAATTATACTGAACAATTCTTAAAATAAGATTAAGCATTGCCGTTCTCTTCTCTTTGAGGCCGCGGCCGCAGCCTTTCTTACGCCAACCACCGAATCATTTTCTTAAGCCTCAATCATACGCCTTGTATCCTATACGCCCTGGCAGGTAATCCCGTTCCAACCCACGCTCATTCACGCCCGCTCCGCCAGAGCAAACAACCCGTCCGCCAGCGCGGCAATTTCATCCCGTTTGGCCAATTTGTCCCGCCAGGGAGACGGAATGCCCTCGCTGCCGTAAAAGGCGCCTGCCAGTTGCCCATAAATAGCGGCAGTCGTGTCCGCATCCTGTCCCAGATTCGCTGCCAGCAGGCAGCCGTCGCGGAAATTGTTGCTGTGGTAAAAAGCCCACAGCGCCGCTTCCAGAGACTTAACCACGTAGCCGCTGCCTTGAATTTGCGGCGGCTGCCTTTCCTTGAAAGACCCGGCAGCAATCTCGGCAATAGCTGGCATCAGCGGCTGTTGCTGCCAGATTCCCGCAATGGGCGCGTAATGGTCAGCCAGCAGCGTCCGCTTGTCTGCTCCCGCTAACGCGCCCAGAATGAGGGCAGCCATATAACGGCAGGCATCTATCGCGGCGGCGGCGGCATGAGTGGTGCGCGAACTGGCGGCGGCGTAGGTGATAGCTTCGGCTGGCTGTCGCGCATAGCGCAGGACTACGGGCGCCAGACGCATCAAAGAGCCATTGCCCGCAGTATGCGCGTCGGCGCTGCCGCTATAAGGATCGCCGCTGCGCTCAAACCGGCGCAGCGCCTGGGAGACGGTATTGCCAATGTCAAAACAGACGCCGTTGCTGCTCCAATACCCTTCCCGATACCAGCGCACGTAACGCCGCATCTGGTCTGCTGCATCAAATACCCCTGTTTCCACCAGGCTGGCTGCCAGGCACATAGCCATAGCCGTGTCATCAGTCCACTCTCCCGGCTTCAACCGGAAAGGTCCGCCGCCCACCATATCCGTAATCGGCGTAAAGTGGCCCGGCTGCGTGAACTCCAACGTTGTCCCTACTGCATCTCCCGCTGCCAATCCCCACAAAGCGCCGCGAAACTGTTCTTGTTTCAACATATTTTTCTCTGCCATCCCATAACCTGAATTGTCTAAATCGTCATGCCGTAGCAGCTTGAGGAATCCCCCAAATCAGCGCCCCATCAGCGTCATCTGCGTCCCATTCCGCCCACACCTCATACCTCATATCTCTGTAACACCATCTCGCTCACCAACTTACCCGACAACATTACCATCGGCACGCCCCCGCCTGGATGAGTCGTGCCCCCCACAAAATAAAGCCCATCCACCTCTCTGGCCCGATTGGGCGGGCGGCGAAAAGGCGCCAGCAAGCCATTCATGCCTGCGCCATACAACGCGCCGCGAAAGGCCCCCGTCCTGCTCGCCAGGTCCAGCGGCGTCCACACCCGCTCCACGCCAATCCGCCTCTGCACATCTACCCCTCGCGCTGCCAGCCGGTCTAGCACCAGTTGGCGATAGCCAGCCGCTTCTTGCGCCCAATCAAACTGCGCGCCCACAGCCGGGGCGTTGACCAGCACAAACCAGTTTTCATGCCCGGCGGGGGCATGTTCCGCGTCCGTCTTGCTGGTAATGGCGACGTAAATAGTCGGATCATCCGGCGGCAGCCCACGGCGGAAAATGTCATCAAATTCTTGTCGGTAGTCGCGGCTAAAGAAAATGTTGTGATGCGCCAGTTGCGGGAAATTGCCGGCAACTCCCCACATCATCACAAACCCCGAACAAGAAGTGTTTGCCCGCTCCAACCGCTGGCGGTATCGGGCGTTGGCCCTCGTGGACGGCAGCAGTTTTTGGTAGACGGTCGTCACATCCACGTTGGCGATCACCGCCGCTGCCGGCATTCGCCGCCCGTCCGCCAGTTCCACCCCTCGCGCCCGCCCGTTCTCCACCGCGATTTGCGTCACGCTGCTGCTGGTTTCTATGGTTACGCCCAGTTCCTGCGCCAACTGCGCCAGCGCCGCCGCAATGGCATAAATGCCTCCCTTGGGGTACCAGACGCCGCCCGCCAGTTCCACGTGCGCGATCACGTTGAGCGTGCTGGACGCCTGGTACGGACTGGCCCCCACGTAAGTGGCAAAGCGGCCCAACAACTGGCGCAAATGAGGCGATGCAATCTGCTTTTCAATCTGGCTCTGCATCGTGCGCCAGGCTTTGACCCGTATCCCGTCCCAGGGAGCGACCTGCATGACTGTGCGCCAGGTCGGCGGCGGCCCATAAATAAACAAGGGGCTCGTGATGCGGTACAGCCGCGCCGCTTCCGCCAGGTAAGCCAGATACGTCTCCACATCGCGTGGGCTTAACGCCCCAATTTGCGCCAGCATGTGCGGCAAATCGCGCGTGGCGTCCAAAGTCACTCCATCTGCGTAAAAATAGCGCGTCAGCGGCTCGATCGGCAGCAGGGTTACATAATCCGCCAGCCGCCGCCCGGCAGCGTCAAACAACTCTTCCAGCACATGCCGCATTGTGATGACCGACGGCCCGGTGTCCCAGCGGAAGCCGTCCTGCTGCCATTGCCCCATTTTGCCGCCCACGGCTTCGTTCTTCTCCAACACCACCACGCGCCGCCCGCCACGGGCCAGCCAAATAGCCGCCGCCAGCCCGCCAATCCCTGCGCCAATCACCACAATCGGCTTTTCCATCTACGCCATTTCCCCCACGCTTTCGCCATTGTTTTGTTCCATAACCCTCCGCGTCTCCGCGTGAGAATACTTGTTTTTGCTCATGGGTTACACCGTCCGCCCTTTCCACTGCGGTCCGCCGCGCGCCCGCCACCAGATAGCCTGTCCAGCAATGATCGTCATCAACCCTACCGAAATGGGCATGAGCCAGGCGTCCCGCAGCCGCTGCCGCGTCATCGCTGCCGTTAACGCTCGCAGCAGCAATCCCAATGTCGCCAGCAGCAGCGGCCACACAGGCCAGCCCGGCAGCGGCAGCGCCGCCCCCAACGCCAGCCACAACCAGGGATAGAGAAACGCCAGCCAGTGAAACAAAGTCGCCAGCAGCAGCAGGCTGACGCGCCCGCCATACCCGGCCAGGATATTTTTGCCAAAACCGCGCCGTACTTCCGCCCAACCCTGATACATGCGGCACTGCACCAATCCCGCGCCGTCCGCCAGGCGTAGTTTCATGCCGGCATTCTTCACCAACCGCGCCAGCGCCACATCCTCCAACACGTTTCGTCGCACCGCTTCGTGCCTACCAATAGCATCATAAGCCCGCCGCTGGAAAGCCAGACACTGCCCATTGGCCGCCGCAAAAGCGGCCCAGGGCGTATGGTGCACCAGCAGCAGCGGCAAATACGCCAGCACTGCCAGCGACATCAGCGGTGCCACCAGCCGCTCCCCCCAGGAAACCGTCTGCTGCGTCGGCCATACGCTTAGCAAATCCGCCTCTGTGCGGTTCATTTCCGCCACAACG
>CAZDSN010000389.1:0-4722 GCA_964507675.1 uncultured Ardenticatenaceae bacterium
CACCTTCCGCGGCTACGTCTCCCAATCATTTTGCTTAAGTGGCCCAGGCGTCTTGCCCGCCTCCCAATCCGCGAAATTTGTGATAATTACTTCCTTGTATCCGGGCAGGAAACACAAAAAACACCATTCGGCAGAATGGTGTTTTTCCATGCCCAATAGTACCCTATTGGAAGATAAAGAACAGCTTCGCTAAGATTCAGCAGTGCCGCGCGCCGAGGCCAAAGCCTGCATCAGGCGGCCCTTACGCCGGTTCGCGTTACCCTGGTGGATGACACCCTTGCGTGCCGCTTTGTCCAACAGACTGATTGCCTGGCGGGACATTTCTTCTGCCTCATCCAGGCGACCATCCGCAAGCAGTTGGCGCGTTTTTCTGACGTACGTGCGGGCAGAAGAACGGAAGAAGTTGTTGTGTTCCTGCCGCCGCGCAGAGGAACGAATTCGTTTCTTTGCAGATTTTATGTTAGCCAATTCTAATTTTCTCCGTAACACTCTTTCGTACACATCGCTGTTTAGGCGTGAGAGCGGATAAATAATATCACATCCCGCCCAAAAGTAAAGTGGATTGCGCAAAAAGCCTGCCATTTGCGTTTACTTTACAATGCCCCTGGATATGATATAATTTTGCCCCTATTGAGATAAGTACGGACATTGGCCGCTGAATTCAGCGGTTTTCCCTTTTTGAAGCGAGAGTTACATGACAACCACAAAACCAAAACCATATCTATTGACGGCTGATGGGCTGCGGCGTCTCACCGAAGAACTGAACCGGCTGCGCACGGAAGGACGCGAATCCGTGGCCGAGCGGTTACGCCGCGCCTTTGCCGATGGGCAGGATGATGATTTTGTAGACAACGCCGAATTGGAAGCAGCCCGCCACGAACAGTCGTTCCTGGAAGGGCGCATTCTGGAGTTGGAACAAATATTGTCAAACTACCAGATCATTGACCACATGGATGCCGCCCACGACAGTGTGCGTGTTGGCGACTGGGTCACGGTAATAGAGGATGGTTACGACGAACAAGAGCGGTATATGATCGTGGGGGCAGCGGAAGCGGATCCTGCCGCCGGGCGAATCTCCAATGAGAGCCCGCTGGGGAAGGCTTTGCTGGGCAAGAAAAAGGGAGACGTCGTCACGATTCTGGCGCCGCGCGGGCAAACGAAATTCCGTGTCGTAAAGCTGGGTTAAAGCCTGGCTGCTTCGGAAAGGTAACGTTCAAGCCCGTGCTCTCCACGGGCTTTTTGTTGGCTGAAGAGCTTCCTTAAGCAGAGTCTAACGAAAACAAAACGTGACTGGCGCGTTGCGCATCATGAGGAATGAAAATTTTTTGCCACGAATTCCACGAATGACACGAATTTTTCTCTGCGTCCTCCGCGCCTCCGCGTGAAACCTATTTTCGAAGGAGAGAATATGCCCTGGGAACCAAACGCTTTGGAAACACGTCGTTTGCAGAAGATGGAGGAGTTTCGCCATGCCGGCATAAACCCATATCCAGCACAGGCGAAGCGAACCCATACGACTGCTACTGCTCTGCAGCAATTTGCCGAACGGGAAGCCAATGCTGCCGGCGATCCACTGCCTGCCACCCTCTGCGGCCGTGTTGTCAGCACCCGCGACATGGGCAAGAGCGTTTTCGCCCACATTGAAGATAGCGCCGGCCGCATACAGCTTTTCCTGCGGCGGGACGACCTGGGCGAAGAATCCCACCTCATGTTTCGCAAACTGGTGGATTTAGGCGACTTTGTGCAGGCCAGCGGCGAACTTTTCCGGACGCGCATGGGCGAGATAAGCCTGCACGTTACCGACTGGGCCATGCTGAGCAAAGCTGTCAGCCCGCTGCCTATGGTCAAGGAACAGGAAGTAGATGGGCAGTTGGTGCGCTACAGCGCCTTTGCCGACGTTGAAGAGCGATTCCGCCAGCGTTATGCCGACCTGGCTGTCAACCCCGAAACCCGCGAGGTCTTTCGCACGCGGGCGCGGCTGGTGACGGCGCTACGCCGCTTTTTTGACGAGCATGACTTTCTAGAAGTAGAAACGCCTGTGCTGCAGCCCTTATATGGTGGCGCGGCGGCGCGGCCTTTCACCAGTTACCACAATCAGCTAAAGCAAGAACTCTACCTGCGCATTTCCTTTGAGTTGTACTTGAAACGGCTGCTGGTGGGCGGTTATGAGCGCGTCTATGAAATTGGGCGCGACTTTCGCAACGAAGGCGTAGACGCCACGCACAACCCTGAGTTCACCCAGCTTGAATTTTACGCCGCCTATTGGAATTACCATGACGTCATGGATTTCACGGAGCGGATGCTGGCCTATGTGGCTGTGCAGTTGTTGGGCACGACCCAAATCACCTATCAAGGGCAGGTCATTAACCTGGACGGTCCCTGGCGGCGGATAACGCTGCGCCAGGCGATTCAGACGTATGCCGGCATTGACTACACCCAATACCCCACCGCCGCTGCCCTGGCTCCGATTATCAAAGATGCCGGCGGTCACGCCCCGCCGGACGCCAGTTGGGGTAAACTGGTAGATGGCTTGTTGGGCGACTTTGTGCAGCCCAACTTAATCCAGCCCACCTTCGTCACTGAATATCCCCGCGATATTTCCCCCCTGGCCAAAGCGATCCCAGGCGACCCCAAGCACGTCGAGCGGTTTGAGTTTTTTATTGCCGGCATGGAAATGGGCAACGCCTTCACTGAACTCAATGACCCCCTGGATCAACAGCAGCGTTTTGAGGATATGCAGCGCCTCTATCGCCCGGGCGACGAAGACGCCCATCCCATTGATGAAGACTATCTGCGTGCCATGCGCTACGGCATGCCCCCCAATGGCGGCTTCGGTACAGGCGTGGACCGCCTGGCCATGCTCTTCACCGACAAGACTACTATCCGCGAAGTCCTGCTTTTTCCGCACCTTCGTCCGCGCGATGATTGACATGTCCAGGCGTGCTGTTTATAATTTACTCCATCTACAAGCAAACGCAGCCGCAACGCTGCGCCGCAAAAACAACGACGGAGACAAGTACAGCCCGTTTGTTCGCAGAGAGTCAGCGGTCGGTGCAAGCTGATAACCAACAGACTGGAAATCCACTCCTGAGTTACTTGCCGAGAAAGCGTGCGCCATGAGCGCATCGTGCGCCATGAGCGCATCAGCGCAAGGCAAGTCGGGTTCGCCCGTTATCGCGTTCAAAGGCTGTTTGGGTTCACGGCGCAGCCGTGGCGAGACAGCGAAACCAGGTGGTACCACGAAGCCCCTTCGTCCTGGCGACGGAGGGGCTTTTCTATTTCTGATCACTGGTCACTGACCACTACTTTTACCGGAGGAAACCATGCTAGACCTGAATCTGATACGCCAGGAACCAGACAAAATCAAGGAAGCTGTTGCCAAACGGAACGACAAAGCCCCTATTGATGGGATTTTAGCCAACGACGAACGACGGCGGCAACTTATTCTGGAGGTTGAAGAGTTGCGCCGGCAGCGAAACGAAAGCTCAAAGCAAATTGGTCGTTGGATGGGCAGCCTGAAGAAAATGGAAGGCGACTTGCAGCGAGCCGAGACGGCCCAGAATGTAGAGCAAACTGCCATGCTGCAAACGCAAATCAACAGCCTGCAATTTAACGCCGATGCGGCCAAAGAAGAGACCCGTCGCCTGGGCGACCGCATCACGGAGATAGATGAAGAGCTACGGCGTGTAGAGGCAACGCTGCGGGAACAGATGCTTTGGGTCCCCAACATCCCCCACGAAAGCGTACCGGTCGGTCCAGACGAAACATTTAACGTCCACCATGAGCCGGAAGGCGCGCCCATGCCCACTTTCCCCTTCACCCCCAGGCCACACTGGGATCTTGGACCCGAGAAAGGTCTGATTGATTTTGAGCGCGGCGTTCGCCTCAGCGGCAGCCGTTTTTACTTGCTCAAAGGCTGGGGCGCGCGCTTGCAGCACGCCTTAATCCAGTTTATGCTCAACTACCATGTGCAGCAGCATGACTACACCGAAATTTATCCCCCTTTTATTGTGCGTTCAGCCATGTTTGAAGCCGCCGGCCAACTGCCGAAGTTTTACGATAACATCTACCGCGACGCCGAAGAGGACTTCATGCTGCTGGGCACAGCCGAAATCGCCTTGACCAATTTGCATCGGGATGAAATCTTGAGCGAAGAGGAACTGCCGTGCAAATATGTGGCCTATACTCCCTGCTTCCGCCGCGAAAAGATGAGCGCGGGCAAAGATGTGCGCGGCATCAAGCGTGGTCACCAGTTCGACAAAGTGGAGATGTACCAGTTCACCCGCCCTGAAGACAGCTACGCTGCCCTGGAAGAGATGTTGCAGCAAGGTTTGGACATCTGCCGCGCCCTCGGTTTTACTTACCGCGTGGTGGAACTGGCTACGGGCGACCTGGGCTTTGCCGCTGCCAAAACGTATGACATCGAAATCTGGGCTGCTGGCTGCCAGGAGTGGCTGGAGGTCAGCTCGGCCAGCAACTGCCTGGACTTCCAGGCGCGGCGGGCCAACGCCAAATATCGCCAGACGGAATCGGGCCGCACCCAATTTATGCACACCCTGAACGCCAGCGGCCTGGCCCTCCCCCGCGTTTTGCTGGGCGTGCTGGAAAACAACCAGCGCGCTGATGGCAGCATCGTCGTGCCCGAAGTTCTGCGCCCCTTCCTGGGCATCGAACTGATTCCCTGAGAGACTGGAGCAGTCTTTGAGACTGCTCCAGTCTTGG
>CAZDSN010000390.1:0-4689 GCA_964507675.1 uncultured Ardenticatenaceae bacterium
CGCTTTTTTGCAACAGACAGGCTCTTACTTGTGGGATGGGTCGGCTGTTGACAGACTTAAGGGGTCTGGCCCGTGAGGGCCAGGCCAGACCGCTGATTCATCACGACGAGTAGGAGTAGTTTCATGACAACCGAGTTTAATGCTTTTGACCTGCACCCGCAGTTGGTGCAGGCTGTAGCCGATCGTGGCTACCATACCCCCACCCCAATCCAGGTGGCCGTCATTCCTATTATGCTCACTGGCCAGGATGTTATTGGTCAGGCGCAGACGGGCACAGGCAAGACGGCAGCGTTTTCTCTCCCCATTCTACACAAATTGACGCCTGGTTTGGGGCGTGTGCAGAGTCTGGTGTTGGCGCCAACGCGAGAACTGGCCCTGCAAGTGGCGAACGCCATGCATGCGTATGGGCGGGAACGGAACGTGCGCGTGCTGGCTGTTTATGGCGGCCAGCCGTATGGCCGGCAAATCCGCCGCCTGCAGCAGGGCGTAGACGTGGTGGTGGGCACGCCTGGCCGCTTGCTGGACCTGATCCGGCAGCAGGCGCTCGACCTCAGCAGTGTAGACACAGTGGTGCTGGATGAGGCGGACGAAATGTTGAGTATGGGCTTCATTGAGGACATTGAAGCCATCCTGAACGAGACGCCCACGGCGCGGCAAACGGCGTTGTTTTCGGCGACTATGCCGGCAGAAATCCGCCGCCTTGCCAACCGCTATATGCAAAACCCACAGACTGCCACCATCGAACACGCGCAGCGCACCGTAGCGGCCATTGAGCAGCGCTATTACCTGGTGCATGAAACGGACAAACTGGCCGCGCTGACGCGCCTCCTGGAAATGGAAGAAACGACGCGCGTCATTATCTTTATGCGCACGCGGGCGGGCACGGATGCCCTGGCCAATGAACTGGCAGCCCGCGGCTTCCCCGCCGAGGCCTTGAACGGGGATTTGAGTCAGGATGCACGGGAACGAGTGCTAAACCGTTTTCGTCAGGGCTCCTTGACAGCGCTGGTAGCCACCGACGTGGCCGCGCGCGGGCTGGACATTGAGGACGTGTCGCACATCTTTAATTATGACTTGCCGCTTGACCCGGAACTGTATGTCCATCGCATTGGACGCACCGGGCGCGCCGGCAAAACAGGCATTGCCATCTCTCTGCTGCCGCCCCAGGAACAGCGCCGGCTGCGCCACATTGAAGCGTATACGCGGCACAAAATAACGCCCGCCGTCCTGCCTACGGTGGCCGAGATTCAGGCTCACCGGGAAGGGCAGTTGGTGCAGCAAATGCTGGTCTGGCTGCAGCGGGGGCGCTGCCGCCGCGAACGAGAAATGGCGGAAGAATTAAGCGCCGCTGGCTATGAGCCGCTGGAAATTGCCGCGGCTGCCTTGAAGCTGGCCCGCGCCGAAGAAAAACAGCGCCCTATTCCGGCGGTGAGCGAAGTGCAGTTCGACCCGCCGGCCAGCAGCCGTGAACGATCCATTCGCCATGAACGCCCCCTTCGGGGCGAACGAGGCGCGCGCGTTGAACGGCATCCTCACGACGAAACCAGCCGCAGAGGGGCCTCCCATGAAGCCGGTATGGTGCGCCTGGTATTGGGTCGGGGCAAGGCTCATGGCTTACGCCCCAACGATGTGGTCGGGATGATTGCCTATCATGCCGGCATTCCCGGCCATACAATTGGTAAAATTTCCATTCAGGAACAGCATACGCTGGTGGATGTGCCGCAGCAGTTTGTGACCCAGGTATTGGCAAAAGCCAACACCTACCGCCTGCACAAGCAAACCATCACTGTCGAACGCGCCTGATCCGCTGCGCGGCGGGTGAGCGAGTTTGCCCATTCGCCGCGCACCATGCGCCGCTATGATACCCATAACGGAAGCCATCAGCCTGCCAGAGAGCGAAATACAGCTTGATTTTGTGCGCGCCTCTGGCCCAGGCGGGCAAAACGTCAATAAAGTGGCTACGGCCGTCCAACTCCGCTTTGACGTGGCCCATTCCCCATCCCTGCCGGATGCTGTGCGCGCCCGCCTGCTGCAGTTGGCCGGCAACCGTCTCACAAGCGATGGCATTCTAATCATCGAAGCCCGTCGCTATCGTACGCAGGAGCAGAACCGCCAGGACGCCTTGCGGCGGCTGGTCGCCCTCATCTACGCCGCCAGCCAGCCCCCCAAGAAACGGCACAAGACAAAGCCCACCGCTGCCGCGCGCGAACGGAGGCTGTTAGCCAAACACCACCGCGGCGAAATCAAGAAGAAACGTAAGTCCGTAATACCTGGACAGGAATAATTAATTGTGAATTGTTGAATGACTAACTACCAGCGCCCACACTTTAACAAGCCAGCAGTTCAACCATTCATTATTTTTTGCCATTCTGTCGCCTGGAGATTCCAATGACAACACCCCCTGACCCGGCAGAAAAGCCAGCCGCCAGCGACAACGCGGCTCCGTCTCTGCCAGAAGTGAGAATCGGCGACCTGCCTGACCATTGGCTGGCGGCCATCCACCGCGCCGGCTGGCAGGAACTTATGCCTGTCCAATCCCGGGCCATTCCTTTTATCATGGTCGGCCAGGATTTGATGGTGCAATCGCGCACAGGCAGCGGTAAGACAGGCGCCTTTGTGCTGCCTATGCTGGAAAAGATCAACCCGCTGCAGGCCACCTGCCAGGCGTTGGTGCTGGTTCCTACGCGCGAGTTGGCGCTGCAAGTGACGCGGGACGCGCAGTCGCTGTTGGCCGAACGGGGCATTCGTATTGCCGCCGTCTACGGCGGCGTGCGCTATGGGCCGCAGCTAGACGCCCTGCGCGCCGGGGCGCACCTGGTGGTGGGCACGGCGGGGCGGGTGCTGGACCATCTGCTGCGCGGTTCGTTATCGCTGGAAGCGCTGCGCCTGCTCATCTTTGATGAGGCGGACCGCATGTTATCTATGGGTTTTTACCCGGACATGAAGCAGATCAAGCGGCATATGCCGGCACGCCACGTCGAAAGCCATATGTTTTCGGCCACTTTCCCCCCTTACGTCCTCCGCCTGGCTAACGAATTCCTGCTCAATCCCCTTGTTCTCAGTCTGAGCCAGGACCACGTGCACGTCACAGAAACAGAGCACGTCTTTTACACTGTGCCGGGGATGGATAAGGATCGCTCGTTAGTGCGCTTGATAGAGACCGAGAACCCCACCTCGGCCATTATCTTCTGCAACACCAAAGCCAAAGTTCATTATGTGACCGTTGTCTTGCAGCGCTTTGGTTATAACGCCGACGAATTGAGCGCCGACCTCAGCCAGCAGGAGCGGGAACGGGTAATGGCGCGCGTGCGCCAGGGCACGCTGCGTTTCCTGGTGGCCACCGACGTGGCCGCCCGCGGCATTGACATCCCGGAACTATCCCACGTGATTCAGTACGAACCGCCAGAAGACCCGGAAAGCTACATTCACCGCGCCGGGCGCACCGGGCGCGCTGGGGCCAGCGGCGAGGCGATTACGCTGGTGGATGTGGTGGAGAAGCTGAAGCTGCGCCAGATCGCTAAGGCTTATCAGATTGATATCCAGGAACGACCGCTGCCCGGTGACGAAGATGTGCGCAAAATTGTGGCGCAGCGGGCCACAGCCCTGTTAGAAGCCCGGCTGCGTGGACGGGACAAGCTGCAAACAGAGCGAATGCAGCGCTTTGTACCCCTGGCGCAAACGCTGGCGCAGGATGAAGAGATGCAGCAGTTGGCGGCCATGCTGTTGGACGATTATTACCACGATGCTGTTCATGCGGCGGCGCTGCCGGCAGATACAGCCCCTGCGCGGCAGTCGCCGGTCGAACGTCACTCGCAAGCACGAAACAGACGCAAACGCCGGTAACACCCTGCCGCGCCGGGCGCAGCCAGAGGCAACTGGTTTTCATTACCCCTATACCACCAGACCTGAGAGTGGTATTATTATAGGCAGCCAGTCACTTCCAGGCCCATGCCTGGCGTAAGCGCCAGACACTTTAGCGAGCGCAGAACCCGCATACAAGGCATAAACTCGTGCCACCCTTATCCAGGAGGAAATCATGAGCGACCAATCGCCACAATGTCAGGCCATCACCCGCGTTGGCAGCCAGTGTAAAAACAAGACCCGCCCTGGTTCTGATTACTGCCATGCCCACCACTATATGGCCGCCGAAACAAGCCCCAAACCGCCAACGCCTGAACAGGAAGAGTTTCGAAAGCTGGTGCAAGAACTAAACCAGGTCGCCGCCGACGTGCAGGCGCTGGTGGATGGATACAGCCCCCCCCCATTCACCCCCCAAGGCATGATTGCCTTACTCAAAGAAAATCTGCACCACTTTACCCCGGAAGTACGCCTGGAGATTGTGCGCGAACTACAGCAGAGCTTTGAAGGCGCATCCCCACGTGACTTGCTGGACGTTGACACCTGGAAAGGGATGTGGTTCCTACTGAATTACTCCTTGCAAAACCAGACAGAAACCTTACGCGAATCGGTGCGCAAGCAGTTAGGCCGTCTGCCAGGGGGCGCAGCTCTGGTAGACTTGCAGCAAATGTTTGAAGGGGCCACGCCCAAAGACCTGTTAGACATTGATACGTGGAAAGGGATGTGGTTCCTGGTCAACTACTCGCTGCAAAACCAGGCGCAGCAGGTTAAACGCCGCCTGTTGGGGCAAGAAGACGAGGAGTAAACTGGTATAGGGGGTGTTTCATTCCC
>CAZDSN010000391.1:0-4670 GCA_964507675.1 uncultured Ardenticatenaceae bacterium
ACAACCGCAGCAACAACAGCAGTTACGTCACCACGCCCATCAGCGTCACCCTCAGCCCGTCGCCCGATTTACTGCCCACGCCTGTGAATCCGCCCGCCGCTGGACAGCAGGGCCAACCGCTGGCGGTGTCCTGGACGGTGAGCAACATGGGGGCGGCGGCGGCGAATGGGAACTGGTACGACGCCGTTTACTTCTCCGCGGACCCGGTGCAAGACCCGTCCGACATCCAGCTTCTCAGCCGCCACCACAGCGGCGGTTTGAGCGCGGGCGGCGTCTACACCGAATCGGCGTCGGTCAACATCCCGGCGACCGCCGTCGGCGCGAACTATCTGCTGGTCAAGGCGGACAACAGCGGCGCGGTTTATGAGCACAACGCCGAAAGCAATAACGTCACGGCCTGGCCTATCACGATCACCGTGCCGCCGCCATCCGACCTGGTGGTTATTACGGTGACCGCGCCGCTGTCGGCGACGCCGGGCGAACCGATCACCATTGACTGGACGCTGCAAAACCAGGGCGCTTTCACGGCGAATGGGTATCTGTGCGACTCCGTCTTTGTGTCGGCGGATGCGGCCTGGGACATTGGCGACGCCAAAATTGGCACATCTTGCCGCAATATCAACCTGCCGCCGGGGGCGTCTGAGGCGGCGCAGGTGCAGGCTGTACTGCCAGATGCCGGCATTTTGGCCGCTGACGGCGTTCTCGCCGCTGACGGCGTTCTCGCCGCTTTGGCGGGCAACCTGCCGGGGGTGACGCCTGGCGACTATTACGTCATCGTGCGCGCCGACATCCTGAACAATATCCGCGAAAGCGACGATGGCAACAACGCGGGCGCCTCCACCGAACCCCTCACCGTTGACGTGACGCCGCTCACCCTGGGCGAACCCGTCAGCGGCACGTTGGGCACAGGCGGACTCCGCTTCTACCGCGTGGAGGTGGACGCCGACCAGACGCTGCTGATCACATTGGACAGCAGCGCCGCCACGGCGGCGAATGAACTGTACGTTCGCTATGGCAGCGTCCCCAGCCGGGGGCTGTTTGATTACAGCTTCAGCATCCCCCTGGCGGCGGATCAAAGCGTCGTCGTGCCCTACACGCAGGCTGGCGTTTACTACATCCTGGCTTATGGCGCCAGCGTGCCTGGCGGCGCCCAACCGTTCACGTTGCAAGCTGAACTGGAAGCGTTTAGTCTGGGCGGCATTGACGTGACCGAAGGCGGGCAAGGCGGTCCCGTGACGGTGCAACTGACGGGGGCGCAGTTCGCGCCAGACACGGCTGTCTCGTTGGAAAATGAGACAGAGAGCTTCCCCGCCGCCCAAACCTACTTCCAGGACGCTTCGACGCTCTACGCCACGTTTGACCTGACGGACGTGCCGTTGGGCGTCTACGATGTGGTGATCCGCCACGAGACGACGTATCCTTACGTGACGGGCACGGTCTTTTCGCCCGTGCAGATTGGGGACGAAATCTTCTTGCTGCCTGACGATCCCAGCGTGATTACGGTCACCAGGAGCCTGGAAGAACGCCTGCCGGACGCTTTCACCGTGGCTGAACCCACGAATTTGCCGTTGCAGTTGGAACGCATTCTGCCCAGCGCGCTGCGTCCCAATCAAGCCTTTGTCTTTAACATTCGCTATCGCAATGCTTCCAATAATGACATTGCCGCGCCTATCTTGCTGGCTTATGGCGACCCCACGGTGCGCATGTTAGCCCCAGGCGACAGCCAGATGGCTTATGGGCCGAAGCGGTTGATGGCGTTGTCGGATGCGGGACCTGCCGGCATTCTGCGACCCGGAACCGATGCCGCCATCCAACTGGTAACTTACGCGCCCGCCGTGCCTACAACCCTGTTGATGGACGTTGACCCGATCCGCGAGACGAGCGAGCCGTTTGACTTTAACGAACTCCTTCAGGGCACGGGCGTTGTTCCCACTTCGCCCGTATGGGGCGATGCGGTTATTGAGCTAAACAGCCGGTTAGATGGTACCTGGGCTACCTACGAAAAAGAACTGAGCGACTACGCCAACCGGCGCTGGGGCTATCCCGATTTAAGCCCCAACAGCGACCAGCTTTTGCTGGGACTGCTGGCGGAAATCTCCTATGCGCAAACGTTTACGCCCACCGTCACCACGGAAAGCGCCGCGGAACTGCCCGATGACGCGGGCGCGTTCCTCGATGACGGTTATAGCAGCGGCGCAGGTATTTTCGCGCCGCTGCCGGCCGGCGTGGCGGCTTGCGAAGGCTGGCGCATTGCCCTTTATCGCACGCAGTTGCGCTCTGTCGCCTATGGCTTCCCCCCGACGGCCAGTACCTTGCTGCACAAATATCTGGATGGTCCTGCCTCCAACGAAACCTTCGGTACGGGACACACGTTGAGCCAGCAAGCCAAAGGCGATCCTGACTACAAATCTATGCACCAGCAGGGCGAGTCGTCGGCTAAGAGCACCATTGAATCCCAAATCCAGGGCGGCGCGACTTCCATTCCTGACTTTGCCCTGTCGGCGTCGCTGCCTAGCCCCAAACTGGACGTCACGGATGACCTGAAATACTCCATTAACGGCACCCAGGGCACTACGGCTGAGGTGAAGAACATCCAGATTACGGAACAGCCGAAAGATTTTTGCGAGGATACCAGCAAGACGGTTTCCTACAAGGCAACTATCCGCTACCGGATCATGGATAACTACAATTTCACGGCGCAGGACGCCAACAAGCCCGGCCTGTTGGGTTACTTTGGCGGGTTGGCTTACTACCTGGAGCAGTGCGGCAACACCTATCCTTACCAGACCTTCACGATCATTGAAGAAGAAATCTCCGGCGAGGTTCAGGTGGACGACCCCAACAACGGCGGCGAGGATTGCGATCCGCCCGACGATGACGACGATGACGGCGATGACGTCCCCGTGATTGTGCCGCGCGACCCGAACGACATCATTGGGCCCATCGGCTATGGCGACGCTAATTGGGTGTCGGCGGACAGCCTGTTGGGGTACACCATCCGCTTTGAGAACGACCCCGAACTGGCGACCGCGCCAGCGCAGTTGGTGTACATCACGCAGACGCTCGACCTGGACCTGGATGCGCGTTCGTTCCGGCTGGGGGCGTTTGGTTGGGGGCCGTATGTGTTTGAAGTGCCGGCCAATCGCTCCTTCTACACGGCGCGGCTGGACCTGGTGGATGATATGGGGCTGTATGTGGATGTGAATGCCGGCATTGACATTGTGGCCGGCGAGGCTTTCTGGATTCTGCAATCCATTGACCCGGCTACGGGCGCGCCGCCCATCAATCCGCTGTTTGGCTTCCTGCCGCCTAACGTAGAAGATGGCGAAGGTCAGGGCTTTGTGACGTATGTGGTCAGGGCTAAGAACAGCGTCTCTACGGGCAGCGTGGTAGACGCGCTGGCGCGCATTATCTTTGACGCCAACGATCCGCTGGATACGCCGCCTATCTTTAACACCCTGGATGCCGGCAGCCCCACCTCCGCTATGACCCCGCTGCCGCCGCAAACGGATCAACCGGAAGTGACGTTGAACTGGAGCAGCAGCGACGATGCCGGCGGTTCAGGCGTGGCCCATGTGGACGTGTACGTTGCGGTGGATGGCGACGCCTTCACGCTGGCGCAGGATAACGTTGCCGGCAGCACCGCCGTCTACCCGGTGCAACCAGGGCACACCTATGGCTTCTTCACCCAGGCGGAGGACAACACGGGCAATCAGGAAGCGTTGAAAACGGCGGCGGAAACGACCATCCAATCGCTGGATGCGGCCATTGCCGGCTTGAGCGCCGCCAACAACAGCCCCACCACCCTGGGCGGCGCGACAACGCTCACGGCGACCATTGCTGCCGGCAGCAATGTCACCTACACCTGGGCGTTTGGCGATGGCAGCACGGGCAGCGGGGCGGTGGTCACGCACAGCTACGCCGATGTGGGCGTTTACACGGCTGTGGTCACCGCCAGTAACAGCGTCAGCCTGGCGACGGCGGCGACGACCATCACCATCACCGATCAAGCCATTATGGGGTTGGCGGCAGTTAATGACAGTCCCACCCCCTTAGGGCAGGCGACTGCGCTGACGGCGACTGTGACTGCCGGCAGCAACGTGGTCTACATGTGGGCGTTTGGCGATGGCAGCGTGGGCGGCGGTTCCCCCACCAGCCACGTCTATCCCGCCGTGGGCAGCTACACCGCTGTGGTAACCGCCACCAACAGTATCAATACGGCGGTCATTTCCACCACCGTCACTATCACCGATGCGCCTATCATGGGCTTGACCGCCGCCAACGACAGCCCGACCGAACTGGGGCAAACGACAACGTTGACGGCGACGATTAGCGCCGGCAGCAACGTGGCGTATGCCTGGGAGTTCGGCGACGGCAATGTGGGCAGCGGCAGCGTGAGCAGCCATACCTACGCCGCCGTGGGCGTCTACACGGCGACCGTCACCGCCAGCAACGGCGCGGGCGTGTCTACGGCGACGACGCTTGTCACCATCACCGATGTGCCCATCGCCGGTTTGTCGGCAGTGAACGACAGTCCAACCGAACTGGGGCAAACGACCACATTGACGGCAACGATTAATGCCGGCAGCAACGTCGCGTATGCCTGGGATTTCGGCGACGGCAATGTGGGCAGTGGCAGCGTCAGCAGCCATGTTTACGCCGCTGTGGGC
>CAZDSN010000392.1:0-4663 GCA_964507675.1 uncultured Ardenticatenaceae bacterium
CACCAAACCGAAAATATCCGCATCAACCCCGACGACACCTGGGAACTGGTCATTGGCGCGCCACGGTTGACGCCGGATGGCTGGAAGCACCCCATTAGCGGCATAGACGCCGGCTTTAACACCTGGCTCAACGGTCACATCTGGCGGATGCAGTCCCACGAGGGCCGCCTCTACATTGGAACCATGAACATGAGCGTCGCCCTGCGCCAATCCCCGCGCATCCATCCCGCTAACTTTGGCTTTGACCTGTACGAGACCGGCGACGGCTGGCACTTCGCCCCCATTACCACCAACGGCTTTGGTCACGACCTGGATTATGGCGTGCGCTCCCTGGCCAACACCCCGTATGGCTTGTTTGTTGGTTCCGCCAACAACTGGCAGGCGTGCCACATCTGGCGCGGCGTTCCCGAACTACCCGCAGATGGTACTCTCCCCGCTGCCAATCCCGACGAGCCGCCCACGCGCCAGTTAGCCGTCTTTGCCGCGGCGCCGCCGCAGCGGTTAATGGCGGAAGTCGTGGATGGTCGCGTGCTGCTCTCCTGGGAACCGCCGGCGGACGACGCTGCCGCCCGCTACCACGTCTGGCGCGCTCTGGTGCGGGATGAGCGCGCTTTCTTTGAAGGGCGGCCCTGGTTTCGTCAGGCCACGCGCGTGCTGCGCATGGTGCGCCGCCTGCTGCCTTTGCTGCGCCGCCTGCGCCCGCTGGCGCGAGAGGTGTATTTGCCCCCCTTGCCCGAAAAGGTGTGGATGTTCCAACCTTATGAACGCCTGCATGTAACGGGGGATACCCATTTTCAGGACGCGCCCGATCAGGAAAACCGGTATGTTTACTACGTACAGACGGAAACGGCGCAGGGAGCATATTCGGCGGCTTCCAACGTGGCTGTCGTGCCCCTGCTCACCCCCCCGGCCACCTTTACTTCGGTTATAGCCTGGGGGCAGCAGCGCGGCGCGCCGCCGATGTTGTTGGCGGAACTGGACAGGGTGGGCGAACAGTGCCGGCATTCCGCCTGGGAAACCACCCTCCACGACCTGACCGCTCTTCAACGGCAGCCCATCAGCCTGTCCATACCCCAACTGGAAACCGACTGGTGCGTCCAGTTAAACCAACTGGCGCGCCGTCTCCATTTATGCCGCCGCGGACTGCTGTCTCCTGAGGAGGTGCTTTGACCGGTTTTTACTGATAGCGACCGCTCAAGTCACCCATATACAGGCCACTTTCTGACCACTATCCACTCACCCTTATTATTATGAGGAATGACGCATGAAAACTTTTCGTCTGATTTTCTTTCCCTTATTATTGCTGGTGCTGCTGTGGAGCGCAGGCGCGCGGGCCGATGGGGAGGGGGAACCTGTGTTTACCGTCACGCCTGGCCTGCCGTCGGGCCAATATGTGGGCACGCCCGTAACCTGGACGGCAGAGACAGATGAAACGGATCCCGTTGACTTTTCCTTTGCCATCATTCCTCCCGACAGTCCGCAGCGGCTAGTGTTTGACTTTACCACCCGCCAGACGTTTGACTGGACCACCATTGAAGATGGCTCCTACACCATCGTCGTTACCATGCGCAATCTGACTACAGGCGACACCCAGACCGACTCGTCGGTATATGAATTTCTGCCCCGTGCCAACCTGACGCCTGTGGTCACCGCTACCAATAACGCCCTTATTGCCCTCTACAGCGCCCCCGGCTGCGCCGCCGGGCAGCAAATGCGCCTCATTTTCCGCGCCGCCGCGGGGGGGCCTCTTACCATTATTCCGCCGCGCCCCTGCCGCCCAGGCTATACCATGAACTTTTATTTGGTTGGTCTGCGTGCCCAGACGACCTATTACCTGCTCCACCAGCTTTTTGACGCCAATGGTAACTACCTGGGTAGCGGTCCCCTGCGCGCCTTTACCAGCGGCGTTGTGCCCCTGCCCACCCCTGCCGTAGTCGTCATCAATCCGCCTGACGCCGCCACCAGTTCTGAGGGCATACTTTACTATTCCCCAGCCCTGGTAGGTCCCAACTGGCCCGGCAACGTTCCCTTCGCCACCGATCTGCAAGGGAATGTGATCTGGTATCATGAAAAACCTATTCCCAACTGGATAACCTTATACCGCCCCACGCCGTCCGGGACGCTGCTGACCAACGTGGGGGATGGCGTCATTCGCAGCGTTTATTTGACGGAGTACGACGTTGCCGGCAACGTCGTGCGCGAAACCAACGTTCACAGCGTCAATATCAAACTGGCCGAACTGGGCTATCCGCCCATGGGTTTCTTCCATCACGATGGTCGCCGCCTGCCCAATGGGTACACGGCCGTCCTGGCCACCAACGAACGGCTGATGGAAGATGTGCAAGGTCCCGGTCTGGTAGACATCCTGGGCGATTATGTCCTTGTCTTTGACCAGCAAATGAATCTGGTCTGGGTGTGGGACGCCTTTGAACACCTGGACGTAGGGCGCAAGGCGGTGCTGGATGAAAAATGTCTGCAAGAAGACGATTGGTGCGTGCCCCTCTATCTGGCGGACGAAGCCAACGACTGGCTGCATACCAACACGCTGGAGTATACACCCAGCGACCAGAACCTGGTGTTGTCGCTGCGCAACCAGGACTGGGTAGCCAAGATTGATTATCAGGATGGGCAGGGGAGCGGCGACGTGATCTGGCGGCTGGGAAACGAGGGGGACTTTACCCTGTTGGGTGGGGATGGCGACCCCTGGCCCTGGTTCAGCCACCCGCACGACACAGGACTGCTGCCAGGCGGGATTGCCCCCATGTACGACAATGGCAACACCCGCTGCGAACTGGACGATCTATGCTACAGCCGCGGACAGGTGTACCAGCTTGACGAGGCAAACCTGACTGCCACGCTGCACGTGAACACCGACCTGGGTTATTACGCCGACGGCTTTGGCAGCGCCCAACTGCTGCTAAACGGCAATTACTTCTTTGTCACGGGCACGCTGCCGCAAGCCCCCGGCCAGACGGTAGCCTCCGAAAGAGCCGTAGACGGCAGCGAAACCTACGCCATCTGGGTGCAAACGCCCATGTACCGCATTTACCGCATGTCTTCGCTGTACTTAATGCCGGCAGGCATCACCCAATAGGTAACCATTCACTCCCCCTGTGGTATACTGTCCACACGTTGCCCGCGCGCGGGCGCTTCGCGCCCCACGCGGGGGGAGATATTTGTTTGGCGTCGCCAGGCACGAAGCGCCGAGGCGACGCCCCCTTGACGTTTAACGTCCCTGTTTTCTCAGGGGGGGGTGAACGGTTACTTACGAAGTCAGGGGGAACTGGCTCAGAAAACCTGACGGGGTGTAAATGGGCAGCGTTGCCTGCCCATAATCTGCCACATTGCGTGTGATGATTCCCTCCAGACCAGCCGCAACGGCGCTGGCGTGCTGCACAGCATCTTCAAAGTCCTTAAACCCAGTCTCCAAACCTGCTTTTAATACAACCAGGTCCACTGCACAAACGGGCAATGTCGCCAGGAGCTCGCTCACAGCTTGTCGGGCAACTTCGCGTCCTTTCAATCTTCGGGCGATATAAAACAAATTGACTGGCGTAATTGCCGACACATAAGCTATCAAATGACCGGCTTCATGCGCCCCCCAAAGCGTAGCCGCTGCCTCCGCAAACGGTTCACGATCCAGGTACAGATCAAGAATGACGTCAGTGTCCAACAGAATGTGCTTCATGCGTACTTTTCGATCAGGTAATCTGTGTACTCTTCAGCCAGCGCTTCATCGGATGGTATCGGCCCATTTACCTTGAGCATCCCGCGTATCCGTGCCAGAGACGACGGTCTCATCGTCTGTGTCGGAATATCTGCCCGCAATGACTGCACCAGAAGCTCCAATAGTGACAGACGTTGCTCAGCAGGTAGTGTCTTAATGGTTGTGACCAATTCTTGATAAGTCATCTGTTGCCCCATTCCATATCTATCCGCCTGGAAAGGCGGCTTGCCAACAAAGCCCGCTCAGAGGCGGAGCCCATCACTTAACCCAACGCGCCATGCCGCGGCGCCGGCTGCCGCAGCAGGCGCATCCCATTTAACGTCACCAGCAGCGACGCCCCCACGTCGGCCAGCACGGCCATCCACATTGTGCCCATACCCGCCAGCACCAGCAGCAAAAACACCAGCTTGATCCCCAGGCTGAGGGCCACGTTGGCCCGAATCGTGCGCATAGCCGCGCGGCTGAGGCGTATGGCAAAGGGCAGCTTGCTCAAATCGTCGCTCAGCAGAGCCACATCCGCCGTTTCCATAGCCTGCGCCGTCCCCGCTGCCCCCATAGCAATGCCCACGTCGGCGCTGGCCAGGGCGGGTGCGTCATTGATGCCATCCCCCACCATAGCCACGGGCCCATACTGCCGGCGCAGTTGCTCAATCGCGCTTAGTTTGTCCCCCGGCATCAACCCGGCTCGTACCTCTGTCACCCCCACTTCTGCCCCAATTTGCCGCGCGGTGGCCTCGTTATCTCCGGTGAGCATGACCAGATGGTGAATGCCGGCATCCCGCAACCCCCTGATCGCCGCCTGACTCGTCTGCCGCACCGAATCCGCCACCGTAATATACCCCAGATATTCTGGCCCGGCGCTGTCCAACAGCGGCGTCTGCCCGTTGGCCGCCGCCGTCTGCGCTGCCTGGCAATCTATTTCTGGATGCGGCTGGG
>CAZDSN010000393.1:0-4650 GCA_964507675.1 uncultured Ardenticatenaceae bacterium
ATCTTGTCAAAGCTTGCACTGACCGTCTGACCAATCGAGGCCAGGTTTTCATGCACATAAGCGCGGGGAGCTGTATTCAGGTTTGATTCACGCGGCATGATCACCATCAGAATGAAATAAAGTATGGGACCAATACCGCTGGCCGGTATGAGCAGCAAGAAGGCGATTCGCACCAATGAGGGATCAATCTGAAGATACATGGCGATACCGCCACAGACGCCAGCTATGACTTTATCTGAATCGCTACGCGCCAATCGTTGTCCTGACATACCTCATCATCTCCTCAGACGTGGTGAACCTGCCTAGACAGGCCACCCGAATGCGATTTCCAACGGACAAGGCATTTGCCGTGGCGTTGCAAATCTTGTACCAGCCTATACGGTCATCCACTATGAAAGTTGCAGTCAGAAAATTGGGACTATGTGCTTTGCACGCCGGCCCTTTGAACGTGAGAAGGGACTGAATATTTGAGGTGGGTTGGGCTTGAGCCAGTACAGTCGCTGCTGGTCGTGTGTTATACTGTACGGTTGACTCGTCAGTGAAATTCAGGCAAAGGTTTGCCTGAATTTGGCGGATATAGTGCTTATTCAACCTTGACGCGCATAACTGATGCCACCCTGGAAAGAAAACCTGGCTCGACTCATCCGCCATACGCCTGTACGTTACTTGCTTCCGTGGGTGGTGCGTCTGGCGGTGCCGCGGCAGCGTGTGAGTGTAGCTCTTGTTGTCGTCAATAGTGCGGGCGAAATTCTGATGCTGCGCCACGTTTTCCATCCCTATGTTCCTTGGGGATTGCCTGGCGGGTGGCTTAAGCGCAACGAGGACCCCGTGGAGGGCGCACTGCGGGAACTCAGTGAAGAAACAGGTCTCAACGCGGCTATAGGCCCCGTTATCCACGTTGACTATGACCCTCGTCCGCCCCACATTGGCCTGGCGTTTTTAGCTTATGCCCAGGCAAGCGCTTTTTGCCTGAGTCATGAAATAATCGAAGCTGCCTGGTTCTTGCCCACGGCGCTGCCGCAGCCGCTGCTGCCATTTGTGCAGGAGTCTGTGGCTGCGGGGCTGGCTTCCTGGCGTATGGCGCATAGGTGATGAAGATGTATGAACGTCACACACAAGATAGTGGAGGATTGAAGCGCGTATGAACCGACGCTCGTCGCCTGGTTTGGGGCAGTGGTTGACTGTCTCTTTAATGGTGGTGTTCATCATTTTCCTGTTTTGGAAACTGTATCAGTTCACCCAGTTTCAAACGTTTATGCCGGCAGGTATGACCATTGCCGGCGTTGATGTAAGTGGCCTGACGCGCGATGAAGCTGGCGACCTGCTGACCGAACGCTATTTGCGTGCCCCGGTAACGATTTTTCACCTGGATACGGCCATTCAAATTGACCCCGTAGATGCTGAATTTCAACTGGATCTGCCCGCTATGCTCAGTGAAGCGGATTTCGAGCGCAGCCAGCAAGATTTCTGGTCTGGTTTTTGGGGTTTCCTGTGGGGACGCCCTGTGAACGTCAACATGATAGAGCTGCGTGCCACGCACAATCGGGACACACTGCGCGATGTGTTGGACCTGATCGCCAGTTCGCTGGACCAGCCGGCGCAGCCGCCACAGCCTGTGCCTGCGGCCATGAGTTTCCAGTATGGTGAGCCGGGCACGAAGACCGATGTGGAAGCCAGTTTGCCCGATGTGGAGAATGCGCTCTACCGGGCGATCAATCGTGAAGCCAACCTGATTGTAGACAGGATAGAAGCTGAGCGACCCGACATTCAATTGCTGGCACGCCTGATGGTCAACCAATTGCAGGAATTTGGCGGCATTGCCAGCGTTTTCATTATGGACCTGGAAACGGGACAGGAAATTTCCTACCAGGGGGACGTCGCCGTGTCGGGTATGGACATGCTCAAGCTGCCTATTACCCTGGAGGCCTATACTGTACTGGAGCCGCCGCTGACGGTGTCCCAGACCAGCCTGATCTCGAACACGTTGATCCAGCCAGGCAACACGGCAGCTAACCAGTTATTGACGGTGATTGCCGGCAAAAATGACCTGTTTGCTGGCGCGGATATTGTCACAGCCGACATGCAGCGGTTGGGTCTGGTGGACACCTTCATGGTAGCCCCTTACGATGAAGCGCCGCGCACCACGCTGCGCACGCGCGAAACGCCTGCCAACCAGAACGGCGAACTGAGCGCTAACCCCGATCCGCTGATGCAAACGACGGCGGAGGACATGGGAACGCTGCTGGCAATGCTTTATTATTGCGCCCGTGATGGCGGGGGAGCGCTACGGGCCGTGTATGAGGAGGCCTTAACGCAGGCGGAATGCCAGCAAATCATTGAAACTATGCAGCGCAACCAGATTGGCAGCCTGATTGAAGAGGGTGTGCCCCCAGAAGTTCGTCTAGCGCACCGGCATGGTTGGATTAACGATACGCATGGGGATGCCGGCATCGTCTACTCGCCCAACGGGGATTATGTCGTCGTTATCTTCATGTTTAAGCAAGATTGGCTGGAGTGGGAAGTTAGTTCCCCCTTAATTGCCCAACTTTCGCGCGCCACCTACAATTTCTTTAATTTTGACCAACCTTTTCTGGATGGATAATACATTTTTCTGGATGGGTTCAATCGGCAAGATAGAACCGATCGCCACTTGCTTATGAGACAACGCACATCTTTTAGCGCCATCATTATGCGTTTTTTATTGCTGGTGCTGCTTCTGGCAGGGTTGGGTTACGTTGGCTACCAGGGTTATTTGTACTGGCAGGTGCGGGATTTGCTGCCACGGGGGATGGTCATTGCCGGCATTGACGTTGGCGGGCTGACGCTGACAGAGGCAGCAGAGCGAGTTAACGCCACCTATACCTCTCCCATATACCTGAACCACCTGGATGAACAGGTCGAAATTGACCCTTTGCGCGCCGGGTTCCAGCTAGACCTGGAAGCCATGATGCGTGAGGCTCAGAT
This sequence comes from uncultured Ardenticatenaceae bacterium, assembly GCA_964507675.1. Taxonomy (GTDB): domain Bacteria; phylum Chloroflexota; class Anaerolineae; order Promineifilales; family Promineifilaceae; genus JAGVTM01. The sequence goes on from CAZDSN010000393.1 coordinate 2,965, forward strand.
GATGCAGCAGTCGCAGACTTTCTGGCAGGGCTTTGCCGCTTTTCTGCTGCGCCGCCCCCTGCTGCCCGAGGCTATTGAGCTGAAGGCCACCGTCAATGCCGGCACCCTGCGCGATATGCTGCAAATTGTGGCCGATCTGCTGGATGAGAGCGTGCTGGAGCCAGGTCTGGATACAGAATCGTTCACTTTTGTGGCCGGCCAATCGGGCCAGACCACAGACATTGAGGCCAGTCTGCCCGTTGTGCAGCAGGTGTTTTACCAACCGGCCGAGCGTGTTGCCACATTAGTGGTGCGGGAAGAAGCGCCATCTCCGCCGGGTATGGATATGCTCAAAAGGGCCATTCAAACCCAGTTGAACGGCTTTGGCGGCGTGGGCAGCGTTTTTGTCATGGACTTACAAACCGGCGAAGAGATAGGGATCAACGCCGACACGGCCCTGTCCGGGCTGAGTATTCTCAAGTTGGGAATCTTTGTGGAGGCATATCGCGCCCTGGACACCCCCCCTGATGAATATGTACAAAGTTTGCTCTTTGATACGGCCGTTCACTCCAGCGACTACGGCGCCAATTTGCTGTTGCACGTGGCCGCAGGTGAGAACAATACCTACAAAGGGGCGGACGTCTTCACCGAATCCATGCGCCAGTTAGGTCTGGTGAACACCTTCATGGCCGTTCCTTATGATGCCGTAGCGGTGGTTACCCGCCCCACGACCTATGTCACGCCGGCCAACTCGGCCGGGGAACTGCCTATGGAGCCTGATCCCGCGCGGCAAACGACGGCAGAGGAGATGGGAACGCTGCTGTCCATGATTTATTATTGCACCAAAGGGGGCGGTTCACTGCTGGCTATCTATCCGGGCCAGGTGACGCCGGAGGAGTGTCAGGCCATCGTAGAGTTGATGAAGCAGAATCTGGAAGGAAACCTGATCCGTTTTGGTGTGCCCGATGATGTGCCGGTATCGCATAAACATGGTTGGGACAGTGTGACGCATGGCGATGCCGGCATTGTCTACTCGCCGAATGGCGACTACATTCTGGTTGAATATCTGCATCAATCAGGCGATTGGCTGCCTATTGAATACAGCTTCCCCATTTTGCGCGAGATATCGCGTACTGTTTACAATTACTTTAACCCGGACCAGCCTTTTGAAGGTCGCCCATCCACCTTAGGCGACGAACTGTCTCCAACGCCTGAACCCACGCCGGAGAGCCAGGAGAACAGCAGCGTTGAAGCTGCCGCGTCGCCCTAAACAGTGATTACTATGGAGAATACGATGCAATACAATCGCCTGGGCCGCACTGGCCTGAAAGTGTCAAATATTTGCCTGGGTACGATGCAGTTTGGGTGGAGCGCCGATGAGTCTACTTCCTGCGCCATTATGGACGAAGCAGTAGCCTTAGGCTGCAACTTCTTCGATACCGCCGACGTTTATTCGCGGTGGGTAACCGGAAACCAGGGCGGCGAAAGCGAGACGATCATTGGCAATTGGTTGGCTCAAAAGCGCGTGCGCCGCCAGGACATTATCATCGCCACCAAAGTGCGCGGGCGTATGAGTGAGACAGTTACTAACCAGGGGCTATCCCGCCACCACATCATGGCCGCCATAGAGGCCAGTTTGCGGCGGCTGCAAACAGATTATATTGACCTGTATCAGACGCACTCCGTTGACCCAGACACCCCCCTAGA
>CAZDSN010000394.1:0-4647 GCA_964507675.1 uncultured Ardenticatenaceae bacterium
TGATGTTGCTGGCGGTTATCCTTATTTTTCTGGCGAGTATGACGGTGCTTTTGACTGCCGTCCGCCGCCGGCCTGGGCTGGCCCGTTGGGTGGCCTGGGGCAGCGTGGCCCTGGTTACGGTGGGCTGGCTGCTGGCGCGCCAGCAAACGCTGCTGCCACTGCCAGATGCCGGCACAGACAACAGCCTGAATGGGCTACAGATCCTCTGGCGATGGCGGGTGGATTTAACCGCGTGGCAATTGAGCAGTTGGCTCTTGTTATTGCTGCTGCTGGTGGTCAGCGTGTGGCGGGAGGCCAATGAGCAGACAGGCGTCCATCTGTCCCTGGCCTTGGGGTTGGGGCTGGCCGGGCTGCTCTCCCTGTGGGCAGAGACCCCTGCCGCCCTTATTGGCAGTTGGACGTTGGTCAGCGGCCTGTGGTGGGTAGGCTTATGGTTGGATAGCGATTCCCCTGCCCGGCAGGAAACGCACCTGTGGTTGCGGTTGTCAGGGCTGTGGGGAGCAATTTTAAGCCTGTGGTGGGGCCTGGTCGTCATGGCCGGGCGCGGACGCCCCTCGGTTTGGCTGTTGTTGGCGGCGGTGGTGCAAATGGGCGTTTTCCCCTTTCATGGATGGCGGCCTACCCCAAGCAGTCGGCGCGCTTCCTGGTGGATACTGCTACTGCTTGTGCCCGCTGCCAGCGGCGTGAGCCTGTTGGTGCGCACAGCCACCGATGCTGCCGCTATGCCGGCCTACACCTTGCCGCTGACCGGTCTGGGCCTGTTGAGTCTCATGGCGGGCGTGCTGCTGGCCTGGCGAGAATTGGACGATCCCCTGTATCTGACGGCTGCCTTGAGCGTGGGGCAGGCAGGCCTTGTTTTATTGGCAGCGGTTTGGGTTGGCCCGGCAGCGGCGCTGGCCGAAGCGCGGGTGCTGCTGCTGGCTGGCGGCCTTTTGTTTGCCGTGAGCCGGGTAGAACACAATCTGGTAAGGTCGTTCGCGGCAGTGCTGGCCGTGGCAGGTTTGGCGGCGGCGCCTGTTTTGGCGGGGTTTGCCGGCAGAACTGCCCTTTACAACGTCTGGTTAGCCGATGGCCGCCTGCTGCTGCTGTTGATCACAGCCCTGCTGCACGTACCGCTGGTAGCAGCAGCGCTGCTGGGCATTGGCCTATGGCGCGAACGAACAGCGGATGAGCGGTGGCTGTCTCTGCCGTTGACCGGACGACTTGCTTTTGTGGTCACCCACCTGGGTCTGCTGCTGCCCGTTCTGGCGCTGCTAACGGTACAAGGGCTGGGCGCAGCCGGCTGGTTAAGCTGGCTGCTGGTGCTGCTGCCGCTGGGCGCAGGCCTTTTCGTCAGCCGCTACGCCAGCCAGGTGCTGGAAATAGCCCAACTTATGCGCCAAAGCCTGCACCTGCGCCTGCCCTGGCCCACTGTCTATACTGCCGGTCAGGTTGTTTGGGGCGGCATAGGGGCGGCTGTGCGTGAAGCGGCCAACATTCTGGAAAGTGAAGGCGGCATGTTGTGGTTGCTGCTGTTTCTCATTCTGTTCTGGCTAGCGCGTTAAGTGACCATCCAGATAGATTGTCGCGATTGATAACGGATGCTCATGAATTTTCCCACCCTATTTGATTGGTTGGCCCGCTTTCAGTTCCTGCAAGGTTTTCCTGCGGCTTACCTGGTGCTGTTGATGGCTGTGGTCATTGTCGTGGTGCGTGATTGGCGCGTGACCTTGTTGGCGCTGCTGCTGCAATATCTGGCCGCTACTTTCTTGTTTGTGGAACTGCTTGACCCCCGTCTGGCAGTGATCAAAGCGTTGACAGGCATGTTTGTCTGCCTCATTCTGTATGTGACAGCGCGGCAGGTGGATTGGGGAAAACTGCCGGCAGACATTTCCCCCGTGGAGGCTGTGCAACTGCGCGCCGAGCGACAGATTCGTTTTGGCCCTTACCTGCTGCCAACAACGCTGCCCTTTCGCTTTTTCCTGGCCTTGACGATGGCCCTGGCTGTATGGACAGTGGGGCAGCAGCCTGGTTTTCAACTGCCCGCCATTACCCAACCCCATTTGACCCTGGCCATTTACGCCCTGGTGGGGATGGGGCTGCTGCAAGTCAGCTTAACGGCGGAGCCGTTAAAGGCGGGCATAGGGTTGTTGATGTTTATGGCGGGTTTTGAACTGTTTTATCACGCTCTAGAGCAGTCGGTGTTGATGCTGGCGGCGCTGGCGGCCTCTAACCTGGTGCTGGCCTTGGCCGCCGCTTACCTGACGCAAATTCGGCACACGCCTGGCGTTCTCTTTGATTAAGTAGCTGTCCGTTTAGCGAGTTCACGATATGGGTTTATGGGTCTATATGGTGTATCACCTTCATATATGCGCCGGTAAACGCATAAATCCCAAGCACCAGGTTATTGGGCAGTTAACGGGAGACTATGGAAGCACGTCAGATGAGTGAGAGGATGCCATGAGCCTGCCCGCGCCATTGCTATTGATTGGGGGGCCGCTGCTGCCGGCATTTATCACGGCCCTGCTGCGCCGCTGGCCACGCCTGGCGGCTGGCGTGGGCGTGATCAGCGCCCTGATGCTGTGGCGGCTGGTAGCCGGCGTCTCCCTGGCGGCAGGCGCGTCTACCTCCACGCTGTTTGCCAGCGACACCCTGCTGCTGTTAGGCCGCTCTCTGACATTGACAGAGGGCGTGCAGTTGACTTTTGCCTTGCTATACAGTGGCCTGGCGCTGCTGCTGTTGTTGGCCATGTGGCTGCCGCAAGGGAGCGATTTTACGCCAGCCGCTTTTGCCGTCCTGTCCATTTTGTCCGCTGCCATTATGGCCCGTCCTTTTTCCTTTGCTGTGCTGCTGCTGCTGGCCGCGGCGGCGGTTAGCACAGCCGTTATCCAGGCTAACCGGCCCGATTCCGCCGATGCTGCCCTGCGCTATCTGGTCTTTGTGGCCCTGGCGGCGCCTTTGTTTCTGGTGGCAAGCTGGATGCTGGACTCAGGGCAGTTATCGCTGCAAGGGACGGTGTGGCGTTTGCTGTTAGTGGGTTTTGCCATGCTGCTGGCTGGTTTTCCCTTTTACATTTGGGTGCGCCCGCTGGTCATTACCACTTCGTCGCTGACCCCGGCCTTCCTGTTTGGTCTGGTACAGTTTGTACAGTTCACTTTTGTGCTGGCGCTGCTGCAAGAAAATCCCTGGGTGTTGGGTGTACCTTCGTTTTTAGACCTGCTGCGCTGGAGTGGGTTGCTGACGCTGGCACTGGGGGGCTTGCTGGCGTTAATCAGCCGGGATGCCGGCTACGTTCTCGGCTCGCTGCTGTTGGTAGACCTGGGGGGCGCGCTCATGTTGCTGACGTTGGGAACAGCCGGCGCGGCGGTGGCGTTAGCCGCTTTGTTCGCCCGTTTTGGGGCGTTAATCAGCGCCGGGATGGGTATTACTGTGCTGCATCGCCGCCGCGCCCAGGCTGACCATACGTTGGTCTGGTGGTTAGGGTTGGCAGCATTTGTTTATGGGACGCTGTCGCTGCTGGGTTTCCCGTTGACCCCTGGTTTTGCGCCGCGCTGGGGGTTAGTCACGCTGCTGGCGCAGCCAGATAGCGGCTGGGATTGGGCGGCCGGGGTGGTGATAATGGCCGTTGCTGCTGCTGTGGGAGGGCTGGTAAAATGTGTGCGCAGTCTGGTAGAAATGCCGGCAGGCCCGCTGCCATTCACTCTCCCCTGGCGTGATGGGGTGGAGCGGCCAACAACCATCATCCTGGCTGCCATTTTACTGGGCGAGTTGGCCTTCGTTTTTTGGCCGCAAACGATTATCCAGCGGGCATTAGAACTGGCAATGCTGTTTCAGCAGTGAGGATTGGGCGCTGAGTGATGATGCATCAAAGCTGGAGGGGACAGAATCAAATGGGTCTGGAATGGTACGCTCTGCACGTTAAGCCACATAAGGAAGGTATTGTCAACAAACATCTCCGCAGCCTGCATATCGAGACGTACTTCCCGAAGTTAGATGTCAAACCACAAAACCCACGAGCCGCCAGACAGCGGCCTTTCTTCCCTGGTTATCTTTTTGTGCGCGCAAACCTGACGGAAATGGGCAGTAATGCGCTGCGCTGGACGCCAGGCGTGCATGGATTGGTAGAATTTGGAGGAGAGCCGGCCGTCGTGCCGGCGCACCTGGTACATGAACTCAAGCAGCGCCTGATGCGCCTGCAAAACAGCAGCGTGCTACTTGCTCCCGAATTGAAGAAAGGCGACCGGGTGCGCGTCATCAATGGGCCGTTGGTCGGCTACGAGGCTATCTTTGATCTTTGTCTGGATGGCCGGCAGCGGGTGCAAGTGCTGTTGGCGTTCCTCAGCCAGCACCCACATCCCGTGCGCTTGAACGCCAGCGATATTCGGAAAATCAAATAATTGGCATGGAGTGGGCCGCGCGTCCACCCGGCGAGACTACCGCATGAATCGGAAAGAGCAGCTTTTACAGAAGATTGAGAATCGTACCGCGCGGGTAGGGATAGTGGGGTTAGGATACGTGGGGCTGCCACTGGCCGTAGCCTTTGCCGAGGCAGGGTTTGTTGTGATGGGCGTGGATACCAGCGAGCGTAAAATCGGGATGCTGTCGAAGGGCAGCTGTTATGTCGAGGATATCCCCAGCGCCGTGGTGGCTTCACTGGTGGCCGCTGGT
>CAZDSN010000395.1:0-4628 GCA_964507675.1 uncultured Ardenticatenaceae bacterium
TGACCTCTTACCCGTTTTCCGTTGCCTGTTTTCTGTCGCCTGTTTTCCGTTAATGCGCCCGCGGCTGAACTTCCACTTGAAACGTCGCCTCCCCCCCCTCTTCCTGATGATAAAGAAATATCCGGTGACATTCCGGGCAGCTAATCGAGTAATGGAACAAAGCAGCGTCAACCTGTCCGCCCAGTGACTCTTGCAGCAATCTTTGCGTCTCTTGATTCCATGTTAAATCGAGCCAGTTGATGTCGCTGGCGGTAGCGGCGGTCTCTAAATTCTCCAACCCATGCCGGGCGCGGTAACCTGCCAGAAAATAGCTGCAGCGCGGGCAGACGAAGAAGGCCGCCTGAATCATCTCAAATGGAGACCTGGGCCGCGGTGGCTGGCGTTCTTTGGCGCTATTCCCACGTCCGCGCAGCGGTCCCGACGAGGTTCCTCCTGATGAGGACGCCGGTGGGGAGCCGGATGATTGTGAACGGCGCTTGCGCCGCGATGGACCTTTCTTTTCCGTGTTTGCTGTCATATGCTTTGCCAGGTCGCGCCGCCAGCAGACCCTAACTTTGTTCAGGTTAGTTAGTTGGATGCACAGCGCGTCTATGCTACCATCAGTAAAAAGCAAGCGGCTCTTCGGGATTTCGTGGGGTGACCGGCGCATCTGGTAGGGGCGAAAATTTTTTCGCCCCTACATAGGGCGTCAACCCCCTGAATTCCGATAGAGTCAAACAAGTTTACTGATTCTAATGGCCTCGGATAATCTGTCAACTGGTTGCCGGCAGCAATATGGCCCAACCGATCCAGAATGGCTGTCCTGCAAGCCCGTACAACCCTTGACGATGGGAGTTGAAATGGAGATTCGCTCGGTTACTCTTTTTGTTGATGCTCACGCCGACGCCGCGGCATTTACGCCATTTCTGGCGGCTGTGCGCCGCGCTTTTCCGCTACCCGTACAAACGACGCGCCTGGCCACGCCGCCGTTCCCTGACTGGTGGCCCACGTTAGAGCCAAAAGCCAGCGCGACTTACGCCCTGGAATTTGCGCAAAAATGGCAAGCTGCCGGCATCAACTACATCAGCCTCGGCCCCGTCCAACTCCACCACGACCCCGTCTGGCTCGACCTGATTCCCACCCTCATCGCCGCCGCCGACCCTATCTTCGCCAGCGCGTCCATTGCCGACACCCTGGGCAACCTGGACGTCGCCCGCGCCCGCCACATCGCCCACATCATTCGCCACAACAGCGTCCTGCAGCCCAATGGCTTTGGCAATCTCTACTTCGCCGCCCTGGCCCACTGCCCGCCCGGCTCTCCTTTCTTCCCGGTGGCCTATCACCGCGGCGGTCCGCCGCACTTTGCCATTGCCGTGCAATCGGCGGATGTTGCCTTGCAAGCCATCCAGGGAACCAATACCCTGGAAACAGCGCGCGAACGATTGGTTGCCGGCATTGAACAAGAAGCCGCCCGCATTACCGCCGCCGCCAACGACCTGGTACGCGCCTTTGGCATCCCGTTCAGCGGCATTGACTTCTCTCTGGCCCCCTTTCCCGACGACCAACATACCCTGGGCGGCGCCCTGGAAGGGCTGGGGTTGGCTCACCTGGGCGGATCAGGCAGCCTGTTTGCCGCTGCCTTTATCACCGAAGCCATTGGCCGCGCCCGTTTCCCCCGCTGCGGCTTCTCTGGCCTCATGCTGCCCGTCCTGGAAGATTCCGTCCTGGCCCGCCGCGCCGCCGCCGGCGACCTCACCATCGCTGACCTCCTCAGCTACGCCGCCGTCTGCGGCGTTGGGCTGGACACCATCCCCCTCGCTGGCAACATCGCTGAAGCCGAACTTGCCGGCATCTTACTCGACCTGGCTGCCCTGTCCTGCCGCCTGCGCAAACCGCTCACCGCCCGTCTGATGCCCTTGCCCGGCCTGGCTCCTGGCGATCCGGTCACATTTGATTTCCCTTACTTCGCCGGCAGCCGCGTCATGCCCTCCCCAGGCGGCGGCATCCACGGCTTGCTGCAAGACGCAGTCCGCGTCCATCTCAACCCTATGACGTCACCACACCTGAACCAATAGTTCACCGAGAAGGTGTCAATTTACTTCTCCATCTAGCAGCCTGTCGGAAAAGTCAGATGCAACAAGCCGCTACAAATGCCAAATTTTGAAGGTGCGGAATGTGGGTGATTAGTAACTTCTCAATATTTCGGGGGAAACGCAGCCTGAGCTTGTCGAAGGCCGTTGGTTTCGACAGGCTCAACCAACTTCGCCGCACTTTATTGAGAAGATACAGGCTAACGAGCAATCTAAGAATGGGATTATTCGGCAAAGCTGTGACCTGGAATGGTATTGAGCCAAACGAGAAGCTCTGGTGATGGATGGAATCAGGGCGCTAAGCGGACGGGCTGGCCCAGTGGTTCCAGGGTAGGCAGGTAGTAGAAGCCTGTTTCCAGGGTCACGGCGGCAGGCGTGTCGGGGGCTAAGGGAATAGAGTAGGTATCGTAGATGACTTCACCGGGCTGCCAGTCGGAGGTGGGGTAGCCGGCAGGGGGGCGGTCGAGTTGGGTTAGCAGGTTGCCAGTGCTGTCCAGCACATGCACGTAGGCGGTGTAATCTTTGTCGGGGTGGGTTTGCGCCTGCCAGGTCAGGGAAACGGTGAGGGTGTCGTTGTGGCGAGTGGATGACCAGGCGAGCAGGCGGATTTGCCCGCCAAAGCCGGCGGCGGAGAGGGCGGTTTGGGTGGGGGACCGGCGTGGGGCATCCGCAGGGAGGGTGAAGGGAATAAATCCGTTTTGGGCTGGTCCGACGGTGCCATCGGGGAAGAGGGTCTGCAACTGGGACAGGGTTGTGCCGGCATCCGGGCGGATCAGGTAGAGTACAGGTTGGCCGGGGATGCCGGCAGGGACCGCCCCCCCATTCCCCGTAAAACTACGCAGCGTCTGCCAGCGGTCGCCTAACGCAAAATAAATAGTCGCCATTTCCTCTTGCGTTGGCGACAGGTATAACGAAGCAGGCGCAGCAAAATCCGCCGCAAACTGCCCTAACGCCCAATCAGGCGCGTAGAAGTCGTGGGCCAGGTCAGGATGATGGGCATAGCGGCCAAAATAATCGGTAATGGTTATGGCGGCGCTGCCCACCAGTAAAGCCGCCACGACTCCCGTAGCCAATCGTCTCGACCATGATTGCCCCAGCCAATCCCATAACCAGGCTGCGCCCCAGGCGGCCAGGATAGCCAACGGCGGCGCTGCCCCGGCCATCCGGCCAAAATGGGGTGCGTCCCCGCTTAACACCGAAGGCAGCAGCGTTACAGCCAGCCAGATGAAGAGAAACAGGTGCGCCCGCAACCGGCGGCGCACCATCTGCGCCAACCCCAGCGCCAGGAAGCCTGCCTGGATAGGGTCCAGAAAAGGACGCCCTGGCAAATTGTGACGCAAATGCGTCTCCCCCTGCCACACCAGGCCGCGCAGCACCCGCCCCACGTTTAACAGCCAGGTCAGCCAGGGGTGGTCGGCCACGACGCCTTTGCCCCGGTTGGCGACGTAAGCCATGCGGAAGACGAAGAAATAAGGATAGCGAGCAAAAAAGAGCAGCAGCGGCAGGGCCACGACCACGGCTGCGCTGCCCACCAGCAGCAGCATGCCGGCAATCGCCCGCCACTCCTTGCGCTCCTGCCCCATCCAAACCAGAGCAAACAGCACAAATACCAACGGGAACAGGCGAGCGGCGGCATAGGTGTATAGACCCAGGCCAATAAAAATGCCGGCACACGCCAACCAGGGCCAGGCGCGCCGGTGCTGCTCGCGGCGAGCCAGCCCCTGCCAGAAACAGGTTACAGCCAGAGCGGCCACCGGCAAAAAGAGCATGATGCGCAGACCGAAGCGGCTGAAGTGAATGCTGGGGAAGAAAATGGCGACGAAAAAGGCGGACAGCAGCGGCAACCAGCGAGGGGCAGCCGTGCGCCTGTCTGTGGGTGGAAACAGGGCAGCAGCAGCTAGATAGGTGGCATAGACGGCGAGGATGCCGGCAATTGCCGGCACAAGCCGCAGCGCCGCAGGCGTCAATCCCCACAACGAGGTGGTCAGCGCCATCAGGTATATGTGCAGCGGCTCACGTCCGTAGTTGCCTTCAAAAAAAACGGGCCAGCGGGTAGACAACGGCGGGCGATCTCCATGCGCTTCCGCCGCGTACAATTCCCAGCCTTCATAAAACTGCGGGAACATGTCACCTTGCGTCAGCGACAGCACATCAAGGCCATTGTAGGCCTCGTCGTGGTAAAAGCCAGGCGGCATCTCGCCTAACCGCCACAGGCGCAGGAAGGCGGCCAGCAGAATGACAACCAGCAAAGCCCAGCGCAGCCAATACCGCTTCATGGCACAACCACCTCGCCCAGTAACAGGCTGTCCGCGCCCGCAGTTGTGCGCCAGCGCGCGCCATCCGCAAGGCGGTAGATGCCGGCAACTACCTGGTAACGCCCGGCGGCCAGGGTTGGCGGCAGTTGAACGTAATGCTCCTGAATCAGCAGGTCGCCCGGCTGCCAGCCGGCGGCTACCACGCCCAGACCATCCGCCTGCGCTACTACCTGCCCATCTGCCGCCGCCAGATGGAAAAAGATTTGCAGAGGTACAGGTTCCCCCGCCTGCCGCCAGAAGGTTT
>CAZDSN010000396.1:0-4621 GCA_964507675.1 uncultured Ardenticatenaceae bacterium
CCAGGCACCAGCCCGATTTCAATATGGGGCGGTATGTTCCGCCACGACATGACCACCCTTGTTTTTCGGGTGATGTTCCTGATCGCCGCCGCGATTGTCAGCCTGATAGCCATGGATTCCAAGGAGCTGCAAAGCGGTGAGTTCTATGCGCTCCTGGTGACTTCCACTATCGGCTTTAACATGATGGCTGCGTCTGGCGATCTCATCATGCTGTTTGTGGCCCTGGAAACGGCCAGCATCTCGCTGTATGTGCTGGGCGGTTATGCCACCCAAAACAAGTTTTCCGCCGAAGCCGGCATGAAATACTTTGTCTACGGCGCTTTTGCCTCCGGCGTCATGCTCTATGGCATGAGTTTGCTTTATGGCCTGACAGGCGAGACAAATTTGACGGGCATTGCTGCCAACATCTACACCGGCGGCTACAATAGCGTGGTCTTGCTGGCGGCTGTGCTGGTTCTGGTGGGGTTGGGGTTCAAAATAGCCGTTGTCCCTTTTCACTTCTGGGCACCCGATGTATACGAAGGCGCGCCTACGGCGGTGACCGCCTATTTGTCCACCGCTTCTAAGGCGGCTGGCTTTGCCGTCATCATGCGCGTTTTCTTGTTGGGCGCATTGGGTTTGCCCACTATGGCGAATCCCTGGTGGGCCATGCTCGTGGCCATGTGTATCGTGACCATGACGCTAGGGAACCTCCTGGCTATCTATCAGAAGAACATCAAGCGGCTGCTAGCCTATTCCAGTATTGCTCAGGCGGGGTACGCCATGATTGGCTTTGTCACCCTGACGCCTGATGGGGCTGGCGCCGTGTTGTTTTATCTGCTCATGTACATCTTCACCAATATTGCCGCCTTTGCCGTCATCATATTGGCCGCCAATGTGACCGGCTCTGAAGAGTTGAAGGATTTCAACGGCCTCAGCCGCCGCTCTCCTTTCCTGGCGTTGGCCATGCTGCTGGCTTTGCTCTCCTTAGGGGGTATTCCGCCCACGGCAGGTTTCTTTGCCAAGTTTTTCCTGTTCCGCGCAGCCATTGAGAACGGTCTGTGGGGTCTGGCAGCCGTGGGTATTCTCAACGCATTCATTGCCCTGTACTACTACCTGTCCGTGGCCAAGTACATGTATTTGTACCGGTCAGATGACGAGGATATCACTATCCCTGTGCCCCGGGCATATCAGGTGGCGCTGGCCGTAACCATGTTTGGTATCCTATACCTGGGCATTTTTGCGGGTCCGGCTTTTGAAATAACGCGCAATGCCGGCGTTTTCTTCTTTGGCGGCTGACAAGGTGCATAGGTGTCTGCGGAGCGCCGGCAGCCTGGCTGCTTTCGCTTCCATTGAACAATCTTTTGTATGTGATATAATGCACAACGTTGTGCTGCGCGCACATCGGTAGGTTAAGCCATCGTGTCTTTTGACAATCAGCAAATCAATCAGACAGCTATGCTGGCCGGCATTGTCGGTCAAATTGGTTGCCTTACCATCATCATCATTGCATTGGCTTTTGGGGCGGGAACCCTCCTTGACCGGGTTTTAGATACCAGGCCGATTTTTACAATTATCGCCCTGGTTGGCAGCGTACCTGTAACGCTCTATCTTACCGTGCGTGTGAGCCTGATGGCTGCCGCCCGCGCTCAAAAGTCAAGCAAAGCCGAGCATAAGGAGGAAAAAACCAGCACATGAAAAAACGCTACTGGGTTTACCTTTGCCTCTTAGGCATGATTGTATTTGGGTCTGTACTGGTTAAGCCTGTCTTGCCGGTGATCCAACTGCCCGGTGAATTGTTTGTTCGTATTGACAACGCTTTCATAAACCAATGGTTTGGCGGCGGCATCACCAATACGTTTCTGGGGGCGCTGATTGCCTGGGTCATTATAGCGGTGATCGCCTTTAGCCTGAAAGCCAAGTCGCGCACGGCAGATGAGGTTCCATCGGGTTTCTACAACATCTTTGAATGGTTGGTTGAAGCTCTCTATGGTTTTGTGGAAAGTTCTGCCGGCAAGTGGGCTAAAAACCTGTTTCCCTTCTTCATGACCTTCGTTCTGTTTATCCTGGCTGCCAACTGGCTGGAGTTAGTGCCTGGCGTAGACAGCATTGGTAAGTATGAAACGATGGGGGAGTTGGCCGAACACAAAGCGGAAGCCGCCGCCGAAGCGGCCGGCGAGCACCTCAGTGAAGACGAGCTGCATCAGATTTATGATGAAGCGATGGAAGCCAATACCGGAAACTTGCGGAATGGCCCCTTTTTGCTGCGCGCCGAGGCTGATGAAAACGGCAATAAGCCGGATGGGGCGGACTATACCATTGTTCCCTTTGTGCGGGCGGCAGCGACTGACCTGAACTTCACCCTGGCCCTGGCCATTATCTCCGTGGTTATGACCCAATACTATGGGTTTAAGGCGCAGGGACCAGGCTATCTCAAGAAATTTTTCCAGTTCGACGCCAATAAAATTGCCAAGAATCCCTTGGGAGCGATGGATATCATCGTCGGCATTCTAGAACTCGTCGCCGAGATTGCCAAAATCCTGTCGTTCTCCTTCCGTCTTCTAGGGAACATTTTTGCGGGTCAGGTGCTGCTGTTTGTGATGGCCTTCCTACTCCCCGTGGCTAACGTGGCCTTCTTTGGCCTGGAGTTCTTCGTAGGCGCTATCCAGGCGGCTGTCTTTGCCATGCTGACGCTCACCTTTATGTCGCAGGCAACGCAGAGCCATGACCACGCTGAAGGTCACTAAAACAGGCTAATTGTCAATTACACCGGATCGCCGGTTTTTCAATTCGTAACATCAAACATCTAATCTGGAGGATTACCGATTATGTCATTAGAAGCTGCTGAAGCTCTCGCTGTTGGTCTGAAGTTCTTAGGCGCTGGTCTGGCTATGACGGGCGCCATTGGCGCCGGCGCCGGTGTAGGTATCGTCGTGGGCGGCGCTGTGCAGGGGATCGCCCGTAATCCTGATGCCAGCGGCACTATTCAGGCTAACATGATTCTGGGCATTGCTTTCGCGGAAGCCGTGGCTATTTATGCCCTCGTGGTTGCCCTCATCCTGTTGTTTGTGGCCTGAGATAGTGGCAGACAGACAACTCTGGCCCATAAAGGAATAGTGATATGGAAGCATTAGGGATTAACATAGGGTATCTTATCATCCAGATCCTCGGCTTTGCGATCTTGATGATTCTGATGAAGGGCTGGGCTTACGAACCGATCTTGAAGATGTTGGAAGAACGGAAGGCCCGCATCGCCAAAGGTTTGGAAGACGCCCGCCAGGCGGCTATCGCTCGTGACAACGCCGACACCGAAGCCCGCAAGATTTTAGACGCGGCCCGCGCCGAAGCGGCCAAGATTCGCGCCGAAGCGGCCACGCAGGCCGAAGCCTCCGCCAGCGGCATTTTGGCCAAAGCGCATGAGGAAGCGAAGAAAGTCGTGGCCTCGGCGCAGGATGACGCTGAAGCGGAACGCAACCGCATTTTGTCCGACCTGCGCGGACAGGTGGTGGGTATCGCCATGGCTGCCGCCAACAAGGTCGTGGGCGAGACGCTCGACGAACAGCACCAGCATAAGCTGTTGGGCAGCTTCTTTTCGGCCCTGCCGGACAGCGTGTCTCGCCTGTCTGGCGAGCGAGCGGAGATCACCAGCGCCTTGCCGTTGACGGACAGCGAGCAAACGGCTGCCCGCGCGGCGGTTAAAGCGCAGCACGTGGTCTTCAAAGTGGACCCGTCTATCCTGGGTGGTTTGATTGTGCGTGTGGGTGATCAGGTGGTGGATAACAGCGTGGCTGGCAAGATGAGCAGCATGCGCGAAGCCCTGGCCTGATAGCCGCGGCAACCCAATGGAAATAGAACGAACTTCATCCCGCTGGGGGGTGAAGCTTCGTCTTCTGTCTTTTCATGACAAAAAAGGCCGGACTGCCACAGCATCCGGCCTTTTTGTTTTGCCTGACCGGTTGTCTGAGAAGCTGGCTCCCCTTATATCCGTGTCAATCAGCGGAATCCGCGTCCCGTTTTTGGGGGTTATTCTTTGGAACGTGCCGGCATATACTGCGCCAGCTTAGATGCCAGATTCGCCAGCGGCAGACTTTGCAGCCAAACGCGCCCGGGGCCGGTCAGCGTCGCCAGGAACAACCCTTCGCCGCCAAAGAGTATATTCTTGACTCCCTTCACTCGCTGAATGTCGTAGTTCACTGTTGGTTCGTACATGGCAATATGCCCCGGATCAACCTGCATCGTTTGCCCTGGCTGGAGCGTGTAAGAGCGCACTTCCCCCGCGATTTCCACCCAGGCTGTGCCCGGCCCGCTGATTTTCTGCAAAATGAACCCTTCGCCGCCAAACAGCCCCGTCCCCAGCCGGCGGCGGAACACCACTTCTAGCGAGACCGACGCCTCGGCGGCCATAAAAGCGTCCTTCTGGCAGATCAGGCTTTGCCCTGACTGCAGTTCCAGCGGTATGACGCTGCCTGGCGCTTCTGGCGTAAACGTAACCATTGCCTGCGCTCCGGTACAGGTATAAGTCGTCAAAAACAGCGACTCCCCCGCCAGCGACCGCGCCCGCTCCGGCGACGGGGGCCCGGGGGGGGGCGGGGGGGGGGGGGGGGGGGGGGGCGGGGGGGGGGGGGGCGGGGGGGGGGGGGGG
>CAZDSN010000397.1:0-4618 GCA_964507675.1 uncultured Ardenticatenaceae bacterium
TCATGTAACAAGTGATGGTCGCGAATACGGGCGCGCTCTCGGCGTCGTTGCGCCATCAGGCGGGCAGCCCTTGTGAAGATGCCACCTTCCTCGCAGCCGCCTTCACCCAGCCCCAGGGCCAGGCAGTTTGCCTTTACCCAACACTGTAAGTGAGCCACCATTGCCCGCCTGCCCCTTACTTCTTGTTCCACACCCACACCATCCATAGGGAGTTGGATCATGTTGAAAACAAAAGAAGAACCCGTCAATGTAACGGAGCTTCTAGCCAAAGCCAGGAAACCTGCGGCGGCGGCTATGAAACTACACCCTTTTTATCGTGGCAAAACTGAAACGGTTCTCAAATGCGTGGTGCGTGACTTTGATGACTTTGCCATCTGGTATACGCCAGGCGTGGCTGAGCCGTGTCGAGCCATTGTTGCCGACCCGGAGAAAGTTTACGAATACACCAACAAGTGGAACACGGTAGCCGTCGTCAGCGATGGCACGCGCGTGTTGGGGCTGGGCGACATCGGCCCCAAAGCAGGCCTGCCCGTGATGGAAGGCAAAGCTCTGCTCTACAAGTATTTGGGCGGCGTGGATGCCGTCCCCATCATGCTGGATACCAAAGACCCGGGTAAGATCATTGACACGGTGTTGATGCTGCAACCGTCCTTTGGCGGCATTAACCTGGAAGACCTGTCCCAGCCCAAATGCTTCCGCATCCTGGATACCTTGCGCGAGAAGGCGGAAATTCCTGTCTGGCACGACGACCAGCAGGGTACGGCTACCGTCACGTTGGCCGGGTTGATGAACGCCCTGGCCGTGGTGGGAAAGCGGAAAGAAACAGCGAGCATTGCTTTTGTGGGCTGCGGCGCATCCAATGTGGCTTGCGCCCGCCTCATTTTTAGCTGGGGCGTTGACCCCACCCGCTGCGTGATGGTGGACAGCAAGGGTATTCTGGGCGCGCATCGCCGCGACCTGGAGATGCGCCGGGCAGAATACGTGGATAAGTGGCATTACTGCCAGATCACCAATGGCGACAACCGGCAGGGTGGCATTCCAGAGGCCATGGCGGACATGGACGTGGTGATTGCCCTGTCTAAACCTGGGCCAGACACGATTTTGCCCGAATGGGTAGCGCGTATGAATCGGGATGCCATTGTGTTTGCCTGCGCCAACCCCGTGCCCGAAATCTGGCCCTGGGAGGCGAAGGCAGCCGGCGCTCGTATTGTGGCTACCGGTCGCTCAGACTTTCCAAACCAGGTAAACAATTCGTTGGGCTTCCCGGGCATTTTCCGCGGCGTGTTGGACGTACGCGCCCACACCATTACGGACGAAATGTGTTTTGCCGCCGCGCAGGCGCTGGCAGACCAGATTGGCGCTCAGTTAGATGATGAGCATATCTTGCCCACCATGGACAACTGGGAAGTGTTCCCACGCGAGGCGGCGGCGGTGGGTATGAAGGCGCAGGCGCAAGGCGTGGCGCGCCTGACCCAAAGCTACGACGAATTATTCAGTCACGCCATGGCCATTATCAGGCGCTCGCGCAATCTGACCCAAATGATGATGGAAAATGGCTTCATTGCGGAAGCCCCAGCAGACGAGATGTGAGGTAGAAACATGTATGACTTAATTGTAATTGGCGGCGGGCCAGCCGGATTAACGGCCACGATGTACGCCATTCGCAAGCGGCTGAACGTGCTGCTCGTCTCGCAAGACCTGGGCGGCAAGACTAATTATCATCTGGAACTCCCCGGCATGGACAATTACCAGGTGATAAATGGGGTGGAAGTGGTGAACAAATTCAAGAGCGAGTTGGAGTATTTGAAGTTTGCCCGCCACATGGAATCGGTCGAGCGGATTGAGCGATATGGAGATGGTTTTGTGGTATATACCAAAGGGGGCGGGGAACTGCTGACCAGGGCCGTCATTATCGCCACGGGGGCGCGGCAGCAGTGGCTCAATGTGCCCGGCGAACGGGAATATCTGTCGCGTGGGTTGTGCTATTCGGCTTTGAGCTATGCCCCCCTGTTTATTGATAAGGAAACGGCAGTGATTGGGGATGGCGAGCTGGCGCTACGCTCCGCCGGCGAACTGGCTACTGTGGCCGCACACGTCCACCTGATTGGCCCGGCAGAGCCAATCCTGTCCACCGACCTGGGCCAGAAGCTGCGCCGGTCGCCCAATGTGACGATTTTGGAGCAGTACGAAGTGACCCGGGTGGAAGGGAATGGTTACTGCAATCGGGTAGTGGTGCAGGACCCGGTGGGACATCGGCAGGCCATTGACGTTGATGGCGCCTTTGTGGAGAAGGCACTGCTGCCCAATTCGGAGATGGTGGCCGACCTGGTAACGCTGGATGAAAACGGTTTTATCCAGGTAGACTGCTATAACCGCACCAGTACGCCAGGCGTTTTTGCCGCCGGCGACGTAACCAGTATTTACGCCGAACAGGTGTTGGTAGCTGTGGGTGAAGGGGTCAAGGCGGCCTTGAGCGCCTACGATTATTTACTGCCCAGGCTGTAACAGTGTTGTTTCTTTGTCCGGCAATGATCAGCCGCTACTGGCCTGATCATTGCCGGACTTCTCATCCTGCTGCGGGTTGTCCTCACTCTCGCCAAATTGCTTTAAATCTTCGGCCAATGCGCGCAAGCGGGCCTGCACCAGATAGTGAATGCTGCCTTCGGGATAAACGCCTTTTTTGTTGCGTTTGCCGGCACTCTTCCCCATCAACAACTCAACCCCGTCATCAATCGAACGTACCGCCCACACGTGAAACTGCCCGGCGCGCACGGCTTCTACCACTTCCTCGCTGAGCATGACGTGCTTGACGTTGCCCACGGGAATCAGCACCCCCTGATCCCCATTCAAACCGCGCTTCTTGCACAACGTAAAAAAGCCTTCAATCTTTTCGGTTACGCCGCCAATGGGCTGAATCTCGCCCCGTTGGTTCACCGAACCCGTCACGGCCCGTCCTTGATTAACGGGCACGCCGGACAGGCTGGAGAGTAAGGCGTACAATTCCGCCGAAGAGGCGCTATCCCCATCTACGCTGCCATAGTTTTGCTCGAAAGCCAGGCTGGCGGAGAGGGACAGCGGCTGATCCTGCGCATAAGTACCGCCCAGGTAACCAACCAGCGTCAGCAGCCCCTTGTTGTGCAGAGGGCCGGCCATTTCCACTTCCCGGTCAATATTCACGACCCCTTCTTCGCCCATATAGGTCTGAGCCGTGATGCGACTGGGCTGGCCAAAAGCATAATCCCCCAGGTCTAACACCGACAACCCATTAACCTGCCCCACCACATGCCCTTCTGTCGTGACCATAATGACGTTTTCGTCAAACTGCTCCTGAACACGTTCTTCGACCTCATTGGCCCGGTACACCTGTTCTTCGATGGCCTTCTTCACGTCGGCGGCAGTGACGACGGTGGCGCCGCGCTGGCTGGCCCAATAGTTGGCCTCACGCACCACATCCGTCACCAGGCCAAAGCGGGTAGTAAGCTTTTCCTGGTGGGCGCTGAGGCGAGAGCCGTGTTCGATTACTTTGGCTACCGCGGAACGGTCAAAATGCCCCATCTTTTCTTCCTGGCAGCGGCTGGCAATAAACCGTGCATATTCCAATTCGTTCTCCTCGTTGCGCGGCATCTCGGAGTCGAAATCTGCTTTCACTTTGAACAGTTCGCCAAAATCTTCGTCCATCTCATACAGCAGGTAATAGAGGCGCGGACTGCCCAGGAGAATGACTTTGATGGAAAGCGGGATTGGCTCAGGGTCCAGGGATTTGGCTAATACTTGATTGCCGCCGTCAAATGTGCCGGGGGATTGCAGTTGAATTTCCTGCTCTTTTAAGGCGCGCTTCAGCGTTTCCCAGGTGATTTCATGCTGCAGCAAATCGCGGGCGTTCAGCACCAGATAGCCGCCATTGGCGGCGTGCAGGCTGCCGGCCTTGATGTTGGTGAAATGGGTGGTCATGGCTCCGTAGACCATCTCATACTCAATGCGGCCAATCAGGTTGG
The DNA here is from genome assembly GCA_964507675.1 of uncultured Ardenticatenaceae bacterium. Classification (GTDB taxonomy): domain Bacteria; phylum Chloroflexota; class Anaerolineae; order Promineifilales; family Promineifilaceae; genus JAGVTM01. Next base: position 3,996 of record CAZDSN010000397.1, read on the forward strand.
CGTAGGTGGGATTCGGTTCAAAGATAACGGGGACGCCGCTGGTCTGGCTGTTGTCCACCAGCAAGTTGACGGTGTAGCGGCGCAGGTCTACCTCCCCTTCGCGCTTCTCGTCGGGTAAGAAGTCCTGCAAATTGTCCAGGACATCTTTGTGGACCTCGTCCAGATAGGCCAACACTTCTTTTTCTGTTTGATAGCATTGGCGCAGGTGGGTGAAGGTGGTGTCAATAGCAATCTCGGCTACCTGGCGGTTGAGTTGATCCACCGCCTGGCGGGTTTCTGTTTCAAACTGGCGAATTTGATAATAGGCATCGTCTAATTCAGCGTTGAGGGACTGGGTTTCTTTGTCAATAGTGCGCTGCTGTTCTGCCGGCAACTTCTGATACATCTCCGGCGTCATTACCTGGCCGTCAATCACCGGGGCAATATCCAGCCCGGCTGCCGTACGCAGAATAGAGTACCCCTGCGCCTGGGCTTTAGTCTGTAGTTCGGTGAGAATCTCTGACTGCCGATCCTCAAACTGGAGGCGGATTTTCTCAATACTGTCGCGATACGCCTCCTTCTCAAACGCCTTAGGCAAATCTTCGCGCAAACAGACCAGCAAGCTGTCTAATTCCAGCTTAAAC
>CAZDSN010000398.1:0-4613 GCA_964507675.1 uncultured Ardenticatenaceae bacterium
GGATCTGGTCGACCGCATTTTCCTTACTCTTTGCCCTGTTATTTTGGGGGGCAAAGCGTTGGGCACGCTCGTTACCCTGGCAGTTCAGGTGACGGTGCTGCTGGTCTTTGGCCGGCTGGTCTTTGGCATTCATTGGGGTAGTTTGCTGCCGGTGGCCCTGGCGGCTGCCGGCATTATCCTCACATCAGCGGCTACCGGGCTGCTGCTGGCCTCATTGGTCAGCAGTACGCGGCAAAGCGGCGTGGTTTACGGCGGCGTGCTGACGCTGACCGGGATGCTGGGCTTGATCACTGTTTTCACCGGCGGGCAATCTTCGCCCACCATCGAAATGATAACCCTCTTTGTGCCGCAAGGCTGGGCTGTACGCGGCTTGCAGGCGGCCATGCACAGCGGCGGCGCTGCCGATTTGCTGCCGGCATTGGCCGGGATGGTGGTGTGGATCGTGGTGTTTGTGGCTGTGGGACTGTTCCGGCTGCAGCGACGTTTTGCCTGAACCGGCTTAAGGAAGAAGATTATGCGGATTCTGGATTTAGCCCTTAAAGATTTGCGCCAGATTTTACGTGAGCGGCAGTCTGCTTTTTTCCTGCTGATTATGCCTGTGGTGTTCACGCTGTTGTTTGGGTTTGCTTTTGGCGGGTTTAGCAGCGGGGAGGATGAAGCCGACCCGCGTTTGCCCGTTGGTTTCCTGGACCAGGATGCCGGCATCATCGCCCAACACCTCGCCGCTTTGCTAGAACAATCTGACGTGCTGCGGCTGGAAACTGCCTCCGCGGAGGCCGCCGACCTGGCGCAGCAGGTGTCCGATGGCGATCTGGCGGCGGCGGTGATTGTGCCGCCAGATTTTGGTGTGCAGATGGAGGCAAGAACGGCCATACCACTGACCCTAATCGTTGATCCTGCCGGCACAACCGGGTTCACCATTCAAGGCGAAGTGGAAGCAGCCGCCAACCGCCTGACCAGCGCTGTGCAAACAGCGCAGATCAGCACGGAAATAGCGGTGGCTCAAGGGCAACTCGCCAATCCTGATGAGCAGCGCGTCTATTTCGTCGAAGCGCTGGCCCGCACTGTTGCTGCCTGGGGAGCGCCGCCGGTACAGGTACGAACCAGCAGCACGGGAGCAGCGGCCACGCAGACGGATGAAACAGCCGTCTACAGCGACAACGCCTTTGCCCATTCTTCCCCTGGCATGATGGCCCAATTTGCCCTGGCTGGTCTCATCACCGCTTCTCAGGTGTTGGTGCTAGAACGTAAAAACGGCGCTTTGCGCCGCCTGCTCACCACCAACATGTCCCGCGCCAGCATACTTGTCGGACACTATCTGGCCATGTTTATTCTGATCATCGCCCAACTACTCTTGCTGATTTTGTTCGGCCAACTTCTGCTGCGGCTGCCTTACTTTCAGGAACCACTGGCCACGCTGCTGTTGGTGATTGCCACCGCCCTCTTTGCCGCCAGCATGGGACTGCTCATTGGCGCATTGGGCCAAAGCGAAGAGCAGGCCATTGTCTTTTCCCTGGTGCCGATGTTTATTCTGTCCGCGTTGGGTGGGGCGTGGATGCCGCTGGAGTTTACGCCGCTGTCGGTGCAGCGCATCGCCTACCTGACGCCCATCGCCTGGATGATGGATGGTTTCAAGGACATCATTGTGCGCGGGTTGGGGTTGGAATCAGTCCTCACCGCCGTCGCCGTCTTGCTCCTCTATGCCGTTGTTCTCTGGCTGTTGGCTGCTTGGCGCTTTCGCTTTGAATAATACGTGACGAAACAGGACGCTGATAACGCAGATAGGGCGCTGATTGGCGCGGATGAAAGTCACAAACTCTTCCTCTTTATCTTTGCGCTCTTTGCGTCTTTGCGGTGAATAGTTACTCTTATGCTGGCGTGCCCCGGTTCATATTGTCTTTATTCAAATCGCAGCGCGTCAATGGGATGCAGCGCCGCCGCCCGCGACGCCGGGTAGATGCCAAAGAACAGCCCCACTACCACCGAAAAACCCACAGCCATGATGATCGAGGCGGCAGTCACGGATGTGTCCAGATCGGGAACCAGCAGATGAATGCCCGTAGAGCCTAAGAAGCCCAGGCCAATGCCAAATACCCCGCCCAGAATAGACAGAACAACGGCTTCTGTCAGAAACTGCCCTAAAATATCCCCATAGCGCGCGCCTACTGCTTTGCGCAGCCCAATCTCCCGGGTACGCTCGGTGACAGAGACGAGCATGATATTCATAATGCCAATGCCCCCCACCAGCAAAGAGATGCTGGCAATGGCCCCCAGGAACAGCGTCAATACGCCGGTCACCTGGCTAAAGGCGCTCAGGAAGTCTTGTTGGGTCAGAATTTGGAAATCATCTTCACCGCTAAAGTCCAGCTCGTGCGACAGGCGCAGCACATCCGCCGTATCCACCACCACGTTGTCCACTCCTGGACTGTCCAACGCCTGGATCAAGATCAGATCTAGCAGCGGCTCCCCGGTACGCTGGCTGCGGCGGTTAGCCAGCCGGTCTTGCACGGTGGTCAGCGGCGCAATAGACAGGTCATCTTCGCTGCCAAACAGGCCGGCTCCCTTTGACTTGAGCACCCCCACCACTTCAAACGTAATGCCGTTTACCTTAATGCTTGTGCCCAATGGGTCCACAGTGCCGGGATAGAGACTGTCCACGACATCTTTACCCAGGACAATCACCCGCGCCCGAGAAATATAATCGTTTTCGTCAATAGCCCGGCCCCGTTCAATTTCGTAGCCGCGCATGGGCAGCAGCACGGGAGTGCTGGCGCGCAGTTGGTTGGCGTAGATGCTGCCGGCATACTGCAAATCCACGTTCACAAAAAGCACAGGTGCCACCGCCACCGCGTCGGGAACCAACGCCGGGTCGCTCAACAACTCCGCGTCCCGCGCCGTCAGCGTAGATTCCGGGCGATCTGGGTCTTCGCTGGGCAGCACAAACACCAGATTAGAACCCAGCCCCACAAACTGGTCAGCCACAAAGCGCGTCACACTGTCGCCAATGGAGAGCAGCGTGATCACGGCTGCCACGCCAATCATAATGCCCAGCATTGTCAGCGCCGCCCGCAGCTTATTCGCCCCCAACGCCCGCATCGCAATGCGAATATTCTCAACTATCTTCATAAACCCGTCACTCTACTTCTTCCCTCTACCTTCTACCTTCTTCCCTCTCCCCTACTCATACCGCAGCGCCTCAATCGGGCTTAACGCTGCCGCCCGCGTTGCTGGATAGATGCCAAAAAACAGCCCGACGGCGGCGGAAAAGACGATAGCCAGCAGCGCGGAATCCCAGGCTACAGAAGTTTGCAGGTTTTCCGAAAAGCGAGCAATGACGCGCGCGCCCAGTATGCCAAAAATGAGGCCCGCAAAGCCGCCCACCAGGGAGAGCGTCATGGCCTCGACCAGGAATTGCAGCAAAATATCGTTTCGCTTTGCGCCCACCGCTTTACGCAGGCCAATCTCGCGCGTGCGCTCCCTGACGGAGACCAGCATAATATTCATAATGCCAATGCCGCCAACGATCAGGGAAATGCCGGCAATCACCGCCAGAAAAACGGTCAAAATCGTCGCCACCTGACCAAAGGCATTGGAAATCTCTTCCTGGCTTAAGACAGAAAAATCATCCTGATCCCGGAAGTTAATCTTATGCGTCTGTCGCAGCACTTCTTCGATGTCAAAAATGGCTATATCTTGCTGCGTGGGATCATACATCTCCGCCACAATGCGGTCTAACCGCAGCTTACCGTCCGAACGACGGGCCGGGAACAAGCGGCGCTGCGCCGTAGACAGGGGGATCAACACCATGTCGTCCTGATCATTCAACCCGGAGCCGCCTTTTGCCTCCAGCAAGCCAATGACGCGAAATGGCACATTGTTGATTTTGATCGTTTCACCAATAGGCGACTCCCCATCAGGAAACAGCGCCGCATAAACAGACTGCCCCAAAATCGCTACCCGCGTCCCTGAGTTCACGTCCTGATCGCCAAAGAAGTTGCCATCTACCACCGCGAAATTCCGCACTTCCGGGAACCCAGACGTGGTGCCTGTTACTTGCGTACGTGTCGTATATCGCTCCCGCGTCACCGAAGAGAAGCGGCCATATTCGGGTACAACCAGCCGTAAACTGGGTGCGCGCGCTGGATCAGACAGAGCCAGGTAGTCGTCAGTCGTCAGGCCACTGCCCACCGGGGCCAACTGCCCGGTCACCGGATTTCGATTCTGCCCCGGCACATACTTGCCTGGAAAAACGAACAATAAGTTATTGCCCAACCCCTCGAACTCCGCCGACACAAAAAGCTGTACCCCCCGCCCCACGGACAAGAGCGTAATCACGGCGGCGACGCCAATGATAATGCCCAACATCGTCAAAAATGAGCGCAGCTTATTGACGGTAAGTCCCACCAGGGCCAGACGAAAACTTCGTACAATGTTCATGGGTTTCTACACGAGATTGGCGCAGTTTTCAGGATTGGACATGTAGAAAACAATCAGGTAATTTCGCCCGCATTGCCCGGGAAGGGGTAACGTAGGGCGATGGGCGCCCAGCGCCCCACGCCCACTGCCCCCAGCCCCCAAACCCAGGGGGCAGGGGGGTGGGGGCGGGGGGTCTG
>CAZDSN010000399.1:0-4606 GCA_964507675.1 uncultured Ardenticatenaceae bacterium
CGGAGTTGCTGTAATAGCCAATGCTGCGCTTGACGCAGTCACCGCCATAATTCGTATCTGTATACAATGCTACCTGAAACAGACCCGGATAACACTGGTAATTGGTGGGGTGGCGAACGCGGATGGAAGAGGTGGTGTTGTTGCCAACCAGGTTGTTGCTCAAGGTGGGGTCATTGTTGCCAAGACGTTCGCAGATGCCTGTAAATTCAATGCCGCGGCAGAGGATGGCTTCCACGCCCGTGCCAACTTGCACTGAGGAGATGGTCTCAGGGGGGATTCCAAAGAACAGCGTATTCGGATAGTCTCCAATCTCCAGCGTGGCGCACTGCCCATCATACAGGACGTTGATGAACACAGCTACTTGATAAGCCCCGGCGCTGCAATTGCCTGTGCCCAGCGCCTGCACGCGCCCCGAAGAGGCTGTATCGCTGCCGACGGCATTGTTGGACAGGTCATTGTCACTGAGGGTGAGCGTCTCGCAGACGCCGCCCAGGAGCAGATCGGTACACAAGACTACCTGGGTATCGCTGCCGAGTAAAACAGAGGAGATGCTGTTGTCGGGGAGTCCCATCTGGCCTGAGGAAAGGTACGTGCCCAGGTCAAGCGTGACACAGTCGCCGCTGAAAAATGTGCCTGCGTACAACGAGACCTGGTGTGTGCCTGGGGTACATAGACCTGCCGCCGGCGGGGAGGAAGGGGTGTTTTGGGCCAGGGCTGCCGGGGATCGCGGCGCCAGAAGGTAGGCAAGCATGAACAGTAACAGTATCAAAGTGCGGGTACGAGATGCCAATTCGGTCATTTTCGCGCTCTCCTTTGCCTTATCAGGCTATCGTAAACCGTCGTCAAGGCTGCCCCCGTCACGCGCTGTACAGCCGGTCTGGCTGGATGGAGCGAACGATGAAGCCGGGCGAGGTAATCGAGAAACTGACCTTTTTATTATACAACAATTGTCGGCTTTGTTTCTGGTAGGGTCAGGTTTTAAACCTGCCCCTACCTTTGGTAATCTGGTCTGTCAGCGATTGTCCAGCGCGCCCGTTACAAAGGTGACATCGAAGCTGTCGTAAGCCAGGTGCAGCAGGGGATCGTCGCTGCCGAAGGGGCCGATGATCGTTTCGATGTTGTAGACGCCTGCCGGCATCCATGCCGGCAGCGGCAAAGGAATGGTGGGGTTGATGTTCGCGCCTGCCGGCAGCGTCACCCCTTGCGCCAGCAAAATGGGATAGGGGGAGGCCATGCCAATGGCCGGGCTGGAGAGGTAGATCCACAAATCCCCTTGCTGCGTCTGCCCGCTGACGTTGCGAACGTTCAACGTCCAGGCCAGGGGCGTGCCTGGGACGTAGGTGTCGGGGTGATTGGTTACGGTCACGTTCACTTTAGGGACGCGCTGCGGGTCGGTGTAGTGCAGGAATTTGCTCATCTGGGCGCCGTTGGGGCCAACTGTCCAGCCTTCGCTTTCGTTGAAGAAGAAGAGGTCAAACGGGTCGGCGAAAGGATGGAAGTCCATTTCCATCCAGGTGGCGCCGCTATCGGTGGTGTGATACAGGAGCGTGCGCGCCGTAGCCTGGTTATCCTCGTAACCCGCTGCCCACCCCTCGCGGCGGTTGAACATGTGAATGGCCTGCATGGAAGCCACGGTTTCTTTGCCAAAAAACTGCTGTTCCCAGGTCAGCCCGCCATCCTGAGTATGGAAAATCCAGCCATGGGCCACACAGCAGCCCGTTTCATAATAACCGGTTACCCACCCCTCATTCCGGTTGACGAAGGTGATGTCGGTCAGCGTGAAACCGGGCTGCTCAAAAATCGTGGTCCACGTGTGTCCGCCGTCGGTAGTTACCTCGGCGACAGCCAGCCATTGGTCTCCGTTGCTGCCGGCATCTGCCGGACGATGTTGTTCATTCACTGGCTGCCCCAACACTCCTTCATTGGCTGTGGTGGGCCAGACGCCGCCCGCCAGGAAGCCCACATTTTCATCCAGAAAATGGACGTCAGTGGGCCAGGCATATGTATCCATCGGATCCCAGTTCCAATTCCACTTCCGTTCTTCCCAGGTTTGCCCGCCATCGGTGGAGTAGGCAAGGCCATAGTAGGTGTAGAGAAAGGGCGTCCAATTGCCGGCAGCCACGATCACGTCCGGCTGAATGACTTGCAGTTCTGTCCAGTAAGAAAACCACCCTTTGTTCCAGACGCTTTCCCAGGTCACGCCCCGGTCGCCGGTTTTCAGAATGGAGTCGTTCATGTTAAAGAACAGTTTCACGCCTGAGCCGGCGGCGTAAGCGGTACTGCTATCTTGCCAGGTTACATCGGCCAGCGCCAGGGCGGGGGTGGTTGTCAGGACGGATTGCCAGGTGCTGCCGGCATCCGCCGTGCGCAAAATGCGCGGTCCAATCAGGTTTTTGGCGCCCGCGCTCAACCCGGTTAGCGGGTCGGCAAAAGCGACAGCCAGCGCCAGTTCATTAACCGTGGCTCTCTCCTCCCAGATGCCTGTCGTGGGATTGGCGCGGGCCACTCCGCCCGCAATCACTAACAGAACCAGACACAAAAATAAGCTTGATACTCTCCTGCTTGCCATACTTGATCCTTTTACTGATGTCCTGCATGAAGTTCGTTTTCTTTTCCCGATTGAGAAGTTCAACCCCTCGCGGGGAGTAACGCTAATTGGGTCCTGGTAAGTGTCATCCCTGCCGCCAGCAGGGGGACACTCACCTTAAACAGTCAGCGACGGGCTCCAAAAATATCCCGCAGCAAACCACGCACGATTGGTCCCAAGCTGGGTCCAAACGAAAAACTGTTGGGATCAATGGCGCGACTCAGATAGCGGAGAAACTGACTTTGGTACGCGGGGTCGGTCAACACCCAACGCATCAGGGTATTGATGACAAACGGCGGCGGGCTGGTATATAACTCTTGTTTCACCCGATTCACCGTTTGTTTCAGCATGTCGTGGCTGCTGTCGTAAAAGCGCTGCTGATACGCCTTGCCCGCCTCTAGCCACGGCTGACCGCTTTGCCACTGCTGGATGGCTTCGGCCAGAAATTTAGTGGCTAACAAGGCGTTGTAGATACCCTGCCCATCGAGGGGCGATTCGTAATGAAAGGCATCCCCTACCAATACCCATCCTTCGCCATAAGCCTGGCGATAACCGTTGTCAATACGCCGGACGCCCACGATGCCCGTTACCCGCCGCGCGTTCTTTAACATCTCTCGCAGGCGCGGCACAGACTGGATTGTCTTCAGGTAATGGTCTTCCATCTTGCCCACCTTTTCCGTTTCGCCCGTGCGCATATAATTCCCAATGATATATTTCCCCTTATCAATCGGAATGCATAACAGGGAGTAACCATCTCCCAACTGATATATCATCAGGGGCTGCGCATACTGATTGGAGTAGGGGGCCACGCCTTCCCATTCAGCGTGATAGGAGGCGCTGGGATAATCGTTCAACTCCTCGAATGGCTTTGCGCCAAACTTGTTCGCCGCTGAACTGAACCGCCCATCCGCCCCCACGACCAACTCCGCCGTGAACGTTTGCTCTGCCTCCTTCCCTGATTTACCGGTAATGCCCGTCACGCGCCCGGTGGCGTCTTTGACCACGTCAGTCATGGCAAAGTTCTCTAACGCGGTGACGTTGGGCAGGCTTTTGGCTCGCTGCCACAAGACCGTGTCGAACTTGTTGCGATCTATGCCAAAGACGTAATTCCGGTCTAATTGCAGCAGTTCAAGGGGCATGATAGCCTGGTACTTACCCATCATATCCATAATAAAATGGGTCGCCTTGCCATCAGGGTATGTGTACTCCTCTTCTGAAAGGCCCAACTCATCCAGCAGGCGCATCGTACCAGGATGAACGAGTGGGCTGCTGGGAACGCTGGGCCAGCTTGGAAAGGTGGCCCGGTCTATGAGCAGAACTTTTAGATTCTGTTGGCTGAGTCGCATGGCCAGACTTGCCCCAGCAATCCGCCCGCCAATGATGATGACTGCATACTGATTTTCCATACTATTCCCTTTTTCGTTTATTCGTTTAGTGGTGTAATAGCCAGCACGAGAGAGCAGTAGACCAATACACCTATATCACTGGTTGATAATGGACAGCAGCCAGGTACAGGATTACAAGTACGTTCCGTGCACCGGCTAAAGCCTTAACTCCGGAGTAGACGCTTTAGCGGGTTCTGCTAAAGCCTTGACTCCGGAGTAGACGCTTTAGCGGGTTCTGGAAAGCGGAACAAATTGACGCAACCGTGTACTAAGGCAAGATTGACCGATCGCTCACCAGAAGCATTGCCGCGCGCCCGCCGAGAATAACCGGCGATAGCACGGGATTTCCGGCAACGTTGTAGAAACGGGTTGCCGCCGGCCAGGAATACTCTGCCGGTTCTTCATCGGCGTTGACGATTACTACCGCATTCTCGAACTGCCGGCTCCAGATAAACTCTCCGAAAAGGATATTCCCTTGCGAAGCGCCCAGATCCAGGTCAAATTCACGGTACCAATAGTGGGGGATGTCCGAGGCGCCTTCTTTGTTTGTCCAGTAGACTTCACGGTTTCTATCGGCAATCAAGAGATAGCAGTAATAGGCAAATAGCGTGTCGTCAATATCGCCAGCCCAACC
>CAZDSN010000400.1:0-4606 GCA_964507675.1 uncultured Ardenticatenaceae bacterium
TTGTCGGCCATTGATGGAGATAGCTGGACACACTGAAGCTGGCGGCGGCGCTGCCGCTGTTCGTTAGCGTCAGGGTGTAACTGGCAGTCTGGCCGGGGCCAACGGCGGCGGTCTGGTAGAAGGGTGTCACGATCATGCCGGCATCCCACTGCGTCGTCACCAGCGGGTCAAATGTCATGCCTGGCCCCCACACATACCAGGCTGAGAGCGGCTGTTCCTTCAGGTACAGATTAAAGAAAGCAGCCAGCCAGCGATTGGTAATAGCCAGTTGGGTTTCTGCGGGCATAGACCCGCCACAATTGCCTAAACCACTGGCAAAAGCGCAATGGTCTCCCCCTTGCAGCACCGGCAGCAGGCGCGGCGCGTTCCCATTGTCATACATCGGCTGCTGGTGATTAGCCACAGGGGCAATGAAATCATCGCTGCCCCCCAACAGCGCCACAGGCACATGAATATTGGCCATCGCCTCCACCGCCGAATCAGGGAACGTTTTGGCCGCCGCCAGATTGATCACCGCCTTCACCCGCGGATCCTCCGCCGCCGCCAGAATACTGACGCCGCCGCCCATGGAATGACCGGACAGGCCAAAATGCTCCGTGTCCACCTGCTGGTACAGTTCAGAACCCGCATTAGCGTCTTCCTCTTCCAGCCAGGTAAGCGTGTATTGCAGATCATCGGCAAAGGCCGGATGGGACGGGAACAAACCGCTGCCGGACTTCGAGGCAATCACGAAATATCCATAGGAAACCAGATGCTCGTAATTCCCCTGGTAAATCAATGGCGGAGCCAGATAGCCGTGGGCAAAGGAGACAGCCGGGTATGGCGCGCCGCTGCCATCGTATGGCTGGTCAGGGCCGGCTGCCGTCGCCGGATAAAAGAACCATGCTTCAAAAGTTGTCTCGTCGGGCCGGTTGACCGTTATCAGCCGCCAGCCTGTCTGGTAAGGGCCAGGCTGTGCGGGATCTGGCAGAGCTGGCGGCGCAGTTTCCAGGCCCGCCGCTGTGGATGGCGCATTGTCAGCCGCAACCGTCAATGCCGCCGTAAACACCAACAGGACAATAGCCATAAGACTCAGGTGTCGCTTGTGTTTCATGGTAAACTCCGTCAATGGATAGAGAAAGGGAGAGTGCGTGTCTTAGTTCAGGCGGCAGTGAGCAAGGCCAGCGCCAACCATGCCCTCATTATAAACCAATATTCGATTTGTACAAGTAATGTCAATGTTTTGCAACGGTGCTTCGGGATTCTGCTTCTGGTGTAGACACCCATTCGCGGTTATAATTACAGATACACACTGGTTAACAAGCTATTGCAGACGCATAAGGCCATTAGAAAACAGAAGGAGTCAAACCCATGCCCATTATGCTTCTTGACGACAGTTTGCAGGTGGAAATCTTCTTCGAGGAAACAGACAGCAATTTTGCCGACAACATTTGCATCTGTTTCGTGGAAGATTGCCCGCCAGACGAAAGAATCTTCAAAGCGGACGAGACAAACATCTTCCTCACCCCAGAGCAGGCCACGGAGTTAGCCACCGCTTTAATGAATGCCGCCGCCGAAAGCCGCGTTGCGGCTCGCGACCGGTAACGCCAGACCCAGTGAGCCAGGATGTTGAGCCGGTCTGCGCGGGTTCGCGCACACCTGGCATTCATCCTGGTTCTACCTCACTATGCCTTTCGATCACGACATTTTTATTTCCCCCCTTACCTGGCGCTATGGCAGCCAGGAAATGCGCCACATCTGGTCTGAACAACACAAGCGGCGGCTGATGCGGCAGGTTTGGGTAGCATTGGCGGCGGCGCAGCAAGATGCCGGCATTGTCACCCCTGCCCAACTCGCCGACCTGCAAGCCCACGTTGACCACATTGACATCCCCCGCGCCCTGGAAATCGAGCGCGAAACCCGCCATGACGTCATGGCCGAAATCCGCTGCTACGCCGAGCAATGCCCCATTGGCGGCGGCATTCTCCATTGGGGCGCTACCAGCGAAGACATCAACGACAACGTCAACGCGCTGCGGCTGCGCCAGGCCACCCAACTGGTCGCCGGCCAACTACGCCAGCTTTTGCTGGCGCTGGTCGCCCAAATCGAGCGGTACGCGGACACACCCACCATGGCCTTCACCCATATCCAGCCGGCCGAACCCACCACTTTGGGTTACCGCTTCGCTGGCTATGCGCAAGAGTTGTTGAGCGACTGGGAAGCGCTGCAAACCCTGACCGCCCACATAAAAGGGAAAGGGTTCAAGGGGGCAGTGGGCACGCAGGCCAGTTTCGTGGAAATTTTGCGCGGCAGCCCCCTGAGCGCCGTCGCAATGGAAGCGCGCGCCCTGGCTCTGCTTGATCTGCCCGCTTTCCCCATTACCACCCAAACCTATCCGCGGCAGCAAGATTTGCGCGTGCAGCAAACGCTGGCCAGCCTGGCCGCCTCGCTGCATAAAATAGCTCTTGATTTTCGCATCTTGCACTCCCCCCCCTTTGGCGAATGGGCAGAGCCGTTTGCTGCCGGTCAGGTTGGCTCTTCGGCCATGCCCTTCAAACGCAACCCCATCAACATGGAAAACGTCTGTTCTTTGGCCCGCTACGTGGCAGGTACGGTCAGCATGGCCTGGGACAACGCCAGTCAGGCCATCCTGGAACGCAGCCTGGATGATTCCGCCAACCGTCGCCTTTTCCAGCCGGAAGCGTTCCTGGCTGTGGATGAGATGCTGCGCCGCATGACGCGCGTCATTACGCACATGCACGTGGACGAAGCAGCCATTGCCCGCAACATGGCCGTTTACGGACCGTTTGCGGCCACAGAGCGGGTACTGATGGCCCTGGTGATGGCCGGCGCCAACCGCCAGGAAGCGCATGAATGGCTGCGCGAACACAGCCTGGCAGCCTGGGAGGCCATCCGCCACGGCGCGGCCAATCCCCTGGCCGGGGCGCTGGCTGCCGACCCGCGTCTGACAGACAAACTAGCCCCCGCCGCCGTCCACGCCTTGATGGATGCCGGCAGTCACACCGGCACCGCCGCCGCCCGCGCCCGTCAGTTCGCCCAAACAATCCTGGCCGCATTAGCCACCGAACCGTAGCCGCCCCCGGCATCTATCAATCGGCAGTCGCTTCTACCGGCTCCGCCAGGCGCTGCCGCGCCGGATAAAAAAGGGCAGCCATGAAGGCTATTGGCAATAAGAAAGCCGTGCGCTGCAGCGTCACTCCCAGGCCTGCCTGGTCGGCCAGCAGGCCTACCACATAACTGCCTACCGAACCGCTGAAGAACATCACGCCTAGCGTCAGTCCAGAAGCCAGCGCCTGCCGCCCCGGCAGCATAGATTGCACCTGAATGACCAATACGCTGTGCGGCATCCCCACAAAGAAGCCGGCCAGCAGCAGCCACACCAGGCGCATAACGCCCACACCGGGCACAAACAAGAAAACAGGCAGCAGCCCCGCGCCCATCCCCAACAAAATCGGCAATTTGCCGCCCCAGCGGTCAGCCAGGTTCCCACCCACAATCCCCCCCACGGCGGAGCCCAGCATATACATTCCGGTCAGCCAGCCCACGTAACTACTCTGATAGCCAATCTCAGTAAACAACTTGGGAGCAAATGTCAGAATGGAGAGGCTGACCGTGTTTATGCAGGCCACGATCACCAGCAGCAGCCCCGCCAGGTAGCCACGGGAAGCGGACGGTGTGCGCAGCAAGGCTGGCGGCGTCTGGGCCGCGTGGACAGCGGCAGCGCCGCCGCCGGCGGACGGCAGCCAGCGCCAATCCAACAGGAAGACTACCAACGCCAGCAGTGGCAGCACAATGACACCCGGACGGTTCCAGGTTTGCAAGAGCGTGCCGGCAAGGACCGGCCCGAAAAACAATCCCATCTGTCCGGCCATGAAAAAGTACGCGGTGGCCTGCGTGCGCCGCGTAACGCTGGCCTGGCTGGCCACCATCGTCCCCGGCGGGTGAAAAGCGCCGGAACCAATGCCGGCCACCGTCAAGGCGGCCAGCGCCGCCCAATCCCCGGCCAATGCCGCCGCCCCATAGAATAAGATCATCCAGCCGATGCCGCCCACCACCAGCCAGCGCGCCCCATAGCGGTCCGCCAGCCAGCCAAATAAGGGTTGGGTCAACGCATTGCCCACGTTGTACAGCAGAGCCACCAGCGCCACCTGCGAATTACTCAACCCCAGGCTCAAAGCAAGGATAGCAATCAGCAAGGTGCGGCTGCTGTTTAGCACATCCACTGAAAAGTGTGTCAGGGCCACAGACAGGTAAGATTTGTTTCGCCAGAGAAAACTGTTTGCCATACGTAATATTCTCGTAAGCCTTACACAAGAACTTCTGTTACAATAGACGTTGTCTGTGTAAGGGTCGAAAACGCATACCGCCTATATGCGACAGGCACATGTGTGTCACAGGAGTTATTTATGTTCAAACGGATTACCGATCGTCGCAAACAAGAAGATGAAGTGCGCGCAGGTCACCGCCTGCCGCCTGGGCAATCGCTCACCCAGAAATTCCCGGTGCTGCACTATGGCACCGTGCCGCGCGTCAACCTGGAAACCTGGGATTTTCGCGTTTTTGGGCTGGTAGAAGAAGAAAAAGTGTGGAACTGGGAACAGTTTAA
>CAZDSN010000401.1:0-4556 GCA_964507675.1 uncultured Ardenticatenaceae bacterium
TTGCCAACCTTCATTTGCCTGGACCAGCCAACATGCTTTGCCGGCATCTTCATTATAGTAAATGGCTCACCCCCTGCCCGCAAAATTACATGGGTCATTAGTCACCCGGCGCGAATTCCCGCCCCTTGAAGGAGGAGGGTCAGGGTGGGGGTGAGTTCTCCCTTTATAGTTACCCAATTTCTGCACTCATGCAGGTTGGGCAGATTACTTCACGTATCCCTGCTGCACCAATAATTCGGCATTCAGAATGGAGCCGCTGGCTGCGCCGCGTAAGGTGTTGTGCGTGATGGCCATGTAGCGCAGGTCCAGTACGTCGCACGTCCGCACTTTCCCCACCGTCCAGGCCAACCCATTTTCGGCGTCTCGATCCAGGCGCGGCTGCGGACGGTCAGCCTCATGGCGATAGATCAACACCTGCCGTGGTGTGCTGGGCAGTTCAGCGCACACGGCCGGCGGCTGCCACATCTCCAACGCAGCAATGGCCTCTGCCGCCGTTGCCGCGCGGCTCAACTTAACCGACACGCTGGCCAGATGCCCATCCAGCACGGGCACGCGGTTGGCCTGGGCGCTCAATCGAATCTCAGCCGGCGTCAATTCCCCGTTGCGCACCGTGCCCAACAGCTTCTTCGGCTCATTTTCCAGCTTCGTATCCTCGCCGCCAATATAGGGGATCACGTTGTCGCCAATAGCCATTGCCGGCACGCCCGGATAACCGGCGCCGGAGATGGCCTGCATCGTCACCATGATGGCCGCTTCCACGCCAAAAGCATCTTGCCACACTTTGAGGGGCAGGATAGCGCTGGTTGTAGAGCAGTTAGGGCTGGCCACGATAAAGCCCGGCCAGCCATTGACCTGCTGTTGGCGGGGGATCAAAGCCGTATGGTCGGGGTTAATTTCGGGGATGAGCAGCGGCACATATTCCGTCATGCGAAAGGCAGAAGCATTGGTGGCCACCGCGTAGCCGGCAGCGGCAAACAGCGGTTCTTGTGCCCGCGCCGCCTCGGGGGGAAGCGCCGAGAAGACAAGGGACACGTCCAGGTTGGGTTCGGTGGGCTGGATAATGAGGGAGGCGATAGTTGCCGGCGCTTCCCCCGGAATCACCCACTGCACCCCTTGCCCATAAGGCAGGCCAATCGTGCGCTCCGTCCCCGTCACCGCCTTGATTTCAAACCAGGGGTGATCCACCAGCAACTGTACAAAACGTTGGCCCACAGCGCCTGTGGCTCCCAACACCGCAACAGGAATTTTAGACATAAAACCATCTCCGCCTGAATATTTTTGCGCCAGGTCATTCCTGGCGGCTGCAAATTGAGCGGGATTATAAGCAGAAGCCAGATAAGCGACAAATGGCCCCTGGAGCGCTTCCGAGGTACACCATTACCCACCAGCAAAAAAGACCCCTGCCCAGATCCATGAAGTCCAGGCAGAGGTCCTTTTCTGTAGGACAATTCAGAGAAATGCCCTGCGTTTGAAGGGAGCTACTTTACAGGTGCAACTTATCCCACTCTAACCCTCCCCCTTCAGAGGGAGAGAATTGGCTCCCTCTCCCTTTAGGGAAAGGGTTGGGGAGTGGGTGAAAATAACTACCTGTACAGTTACCGGCATGTGTTTTTTACCGCCCTCATTGGCCCCGGTAATCCAGTGGATTCACCAGCCCCGTCGCCGGCGGCTCGCCGGGCTCAGAGTAAAGATTGACCATGCGGAAAGAGCGATAAGCCCCTTGACCCAGCAGCAGGCTGTAGTGGGTCTTCCCATTGGACAGTACTTCTTGAGACGTACTGAGTAATTCAGACCCGGCTGGCTGGATACCTGAATCAAAATGGAAATTACCGTTTGTCACCTGTTGCGCGCTGCCCAGGGCAAAGGAGTAGTTCTCCAGGTTAGCATTGAGCACTAATGACGCCGTCATGTTAACCTCATTTAGCTGGTAAATCTGCCCCCGGCTGTAGCAAAGCTCGTTATTTTCGGCGCAGCGGGTATTCCCATTATCAAAGAGGATGATCCGGTCATTGGTGAGGTAGCTGGCATCATGCTGGTGTGATTGCCACGGGTAGGGATCGGCATCGCTCAACGCAAAGTCGCCCTCAGGGCCCAAGCGCCAGATAACGCTGCCGTCGCCGGCGCCATCATCGTAGTTGATCTTAACCACCCAATCCTGATGCCGGATCGAGATGATCAGATTGCCATCCGGCGCGTAAGCAATGGAATTAGAGTGCGTCCAATCATTGGCCTCTGTGGCTAAAAACAGTGGCGGACAGCCCGGCCCCTGGCTCTGGCATACTTCGCCCAAAACGGCCATACGATACTGATCCAGGTGGTCAAAAGCGTTCCACGCCCACACCACCTGCCAATCCTCGTCCAGCACAATCACGTAATCGCCAATCACGTCAACCGGCCCCGGCCCTTGCACGTCAACCAGCATGCGCTCATTGTAACCCAGTATGGCATAGTGACCGTTAGGCAGCAAGCGCGCTTCGTGATGGAAAGCGGTGAAATCATCCGTAAAGCCCATCGCCTTCAACTGCGCATCAATGGCTTCCGTAGTTGTCTCCCGCATCACGTAACCCGCCAGGTCTACTTCCCGCATAACCTGGCCTTCCATGCCGTCCACGTCAATCCGAATCAAGAAGGTGCCGCCGGGCACAGGGCGGAAAAACTGGGTATCGTTCAAACTACGATCATAATACCAGACCATGCGTCCTAAGAGGTCGCGAACCTGGGGATAAGCAGGTTGTTCTTCGCTGCCATTGATGGGCGACAGCAACACCAGGTTGTCCATATAGCTGGTTTGCGGCCCAGGCGGCACATAAGGAGAGGCAAAAGGCTGGGGCAGTGGCACAGTTCCCGCTGCAAAGAATTTGGCAGGGCCTGTAGCTACGGGAGTGCCCTGGGGATCAAAGATTTGGTGCACCATGAAATAGAACCCCCCTTCATTCATGCCGCCAATGTAGAAGTTCATGGTGTGCGCGCCGTCGCACAATTTGCGGTTGGTAGCCGTGGGGCGGGCCGCTCCAAACCCAATGAAAACGACCCGCATAGTGAAGCCTTCTGGACACTGGGGGGCGCTGTATAGGGCTACCAGCGTGTTGGCCGTGGCCGAAACGACCGCAGACAAAACCGCGCGTGGCGCTACCAGAAAAATCTTGGAAGTTGACGAGACCTGCCCTGTATTTCGATTTTTAACTGATGCTTGCACAATATACAGGCCATCCTCAATAGGAGCCCATTCCAGCACATTACGCGGCGTATAGTCGTATACGATGCGCATAACCTCACCCTGACGCCCCACTATCAGTTGGTAAAGATAGGGATCGGCGTCGTTTACAGAAATAGTCCAGTTAATGGGTGTGCCCACAAGCTGGCCGCTGGGCAAATCCGACGCCAGCGATACCAACATGTCTGGCGCAGCCGCTGCGCTTCCCTGAGCCCCCGCGCCGGACACAAACAGTACCAACGCGGCTAATATTACGAACAGTGTTTTTTTCACTTTGCCTCCGTCTGATACCTGATAGTGCGTTCTATAAGAACACGTTGCAGAAAACATGGGTTTGACAGGATTATAAGCGGAAACAGATCATCGGCAAGTTGACAATGAGTATGGGATCAAAAAACCTCCGCCTGGGCCATATAACACAGCCCAGACGGAGGTTTATTTGTTACTCAAAAGTTCTCAGCAGCGACGGCGCAGAAGAATGGATGAAAAGGGGAGCGCAATCTGCCAGATTACCCTTTTCTCATCGTCTCCACGCCTGCGCGTGAGACTATTTTAGCCGGGGATGACGGCCTTATCTGCCGGCAACCTCCAACGGATTGGCGGGAGCCACAGCGGGCAAAGCGCCTGGCTTCGTGTACAGGTCAACCATACGGAAAGAGCGATACGCGCCTTGATTGGTGAACAGGGCATAATTAACGGTGCCATCCGCCGACAACTCCGAGTGACGGCTGTAGAACTCTTCACCCGCCGGAGCAATGCCCGAAGTAAAGTGGTAATTCCCATTAGACAACTGTTGCGCACTGCCCACAGCAAAAGCGTAAGTACCCAGGTCTCCATTTAGCACCAGCGACGCCGTCATCGTGCTTGTATCCAGTTGATACACCTGACCACGGCTGTAGCACATTTCGGGAATTTGCACGCAGCGCGTGTTGCCATTGTCATAGACGGTGATGTGACTAAGACCCACGAAATTGGGATCGTGTTGGTGCGAGAACCAGGGATACGGGTCTAGATCGTTCAGGGCAAAGTCGCCATCAACACCCAAACGCCAGACGACGCTGCCGTCCCCGGCGCCGTTGTCGTAATTGATCTTCACCACCCAGTCCTGATGGCGCATGGACAAAATCAAGTCGCCGTCTGGCGTGGGAGAAATCGCGTTTGAGTGCATCCAGTCGTTGGCTATTTCCCCCAGGAACAGCGGCGGGCAGCCGGGCCCCTGGTGGACGCAAGTCTCGCCCATAACGGCCAGGCGGTAAGGATCGAGATGATCAAAACCACTCCACGCCCAAACCAACTGGAGATCCTGATCCAGAACGACAATGTAATCGCCCAGAACGTCCAC
>CAZDSN010000402.1:0-4528 GCA_964507675.1 uncultured Ardenticatenaceae bacterium
AGCAGGAACGATCTTTCGCCCTTGCTCCCCCACGATAACCATCATGCGCTGGCGGTTGTGAGGATCGCGGCCAATCGGGGCATCAATGATGGCGCGCGGCGGCTGTAATGTGCCTTCCACCAGCGCCAGGTATGTTTTTTCGATGGTGCGCCCCTTGAACTGCCCCTGGACGTAGCGCAGCGCCCGTTCATTTTTAGCCATGATTACCAGGCCAGAGGTGTCTTTGTCCAGGCGGTGAATGACGCCCGGGCGAATCTCGCCGCCAATGCCAGGCAGGTCAGGGCAGTGGGCCAGCACGGCGTGCACCAGGGTACCTGTTTCATGGCCGCTGCCAGGGTGAACGACCATGCCGGCAGGTTTGTTAATCACAATCAGGTCGTCATCTTCATAGCGGATATCCAGAGGGATTGGTTCCGGCTGCAGCGTGGTGGGCACAGCCGCGGGAATGGTGGCCTGGACAACGTCCCCGCTGTTGACGCGGTAACTAGATTTGACGGGAGTGCCGGCAATCTGCACCAGACCTTCCTTAATCAGCCGCTGCCACTGCGCCCGCGACAGGTCGGGCCAGGCTGTCGCCAGCGCCCGATCAATTCGTTCGCCGGCTGCCGTGAGCGTGAATGTCAATGCCGGCATGGCTGCTTGCTACCTCTCCCGTACCCCGCGCTGCCGGCAGGGCGGACAAAATGCCCGTTATCTGTTTGGCTACCCATGCTGGCTGTAATTTTCTCCCTCGTGAATCTCCTCAAAACCAGAAGAGGGCAGCAACATAGGAGCAAAATGAGCGCTCCCATCGCCCGGCTGTTCACTCCCATGTGACTGGCCTCCCTTTTCTGGCAGCGCCGCCGCAGCTCCCTCGCGGCGTTGTTCCAACAGCATTAACACTCCCAGAATAACCACGCCGGCGACAATGGAGGTGTCTGCCAGGTTGAAAACAGGCCATGGCCCAAAATCCAGAAAATCGGTGACATGCCCCTGGCGAATGCGGTCAATCAGGTTGCCCAGCGCTCCGCCTAACTGTAAACCCAGCGCCACGCGCAGCAGAAAATAATCGCGTGGCAGGCTGAAGTTGTACAGAATGATCACCGCCGATACAACGGCGGCTACCAGCATAAAGAGAGCCCCGCCCTGGGTAAACAGGCCAAAAGCCGCGCCGGTGTTGCTGACGTGGGTGATGCGGAAGAAGCTATCCAGGCCAGGAATGGGCGCATAGGTGGTGTTCAGGGGCATGCGCGTCTCCACCAGATATTTGGAGGATTGGTCCAGGACGATCACCACTATGGCCACCAGGAACAGGAAAGTCTGCTGCAATGCCGGCACAGACTGTCGTTTCGAGGAGTCAACTTTCGTATTCGTCATCATAATGCTCACAATTGTAAGGCAACTTCTCGGCAATGACCACCACTACCCGGCTGCGGGGTAGGGAAACAGTCTCATGGCGCAGGCAAAAGCCGGCCTGCGCCAGCGAGCGCCACGGGCCTGGCTCCAGGACCTTTTCACGAGCCGTCAGGCGCTGCCCCGTAACGGCGTACAGCCATTCCAACAATCGCACTACTCCACCACGACCTGTGAACTGCGCTTGAGGCACCATCACCAAACGCCCGCCAGGGCGCAGCACCCGCCATATCTGGGCTGCCGTCTCTGGCTCCAGCATGAAGGCTGCCGGAAAAGTAGCCAACACGCCGTCAAACAGACTGCCGGCAAACGGCAGCGCCTGGGCGGTGGCGCGAATCAGGGGGATGTCCAGGTGGGCCTGCTGCAATTTTCGCTGCGCCTGCCGTCCCATAAATGGCGACAGATCCACACCAACCGGTGCGTAACCGGCGGCGCTCAAAGCTAACAGCAGGTGACCCGGTCCGTGCGCCAGCTCTAACACACGCCCGCCTGCCGCTGTGGGCGGCGGCAAAAATGCCAGCCCCGCCTGCTGCCACGCCCGCCACTGCCCCAGCGAAACCAGCCAGCTAACGGCATCATAGGTCCACGCCAGTTCATTGTATAGCAGGCGAAAGCCCCATTCTATTGCCTTGCGCCGCCAGGTAATCCACATAAGGCGTGTATTGTACTGCAAAGCAATTCTGGCTACAGGGGAGCGGACACGTTCGCCGTCTCTTGGAACCTGAAGGACAAGTCGTTAGAATTGTCATGTATCGTTGCTAGAGGGGAAGAAACTGAGTTTTTGTCAAAAACTCAGTTTCTAAACTTTGTCTGCGTGAGCGGACTGCCGCTTGAGATCATATCTGTCAGAGGTCTTATGCCCACCTGGTCGCCGTTTGTCGTGTTGGCCCGCGTTGTCGTTTTCCTCAGTCTGGCGCTGCTGGCGCAGCCAGCCGCTGCCCAGAGCGATCCGCCCATGCGCCTTATACCGATTGGCGCCAGTTATGAAACCGCCACCCTGGAGTTGTTTGCAGCCCAGGCTGTCGCCAGGGACAGTGACAACGTCATCCAAATTCGCCTGCTGCCTACCCCATATGCGTCCGACCCGTTCTGGATATCCCCTGTTGAACGACAGGATAACTACGATACAGCTCTGATGCGGGCTGAAGAGGTGCAGGCGGCTTGCCAGGCACAGGCTGCGCCTCCGGCGAACTGCGTTACCCTCGTGCCCGATATCCAGGTGCGCAGTGACGCCTATGATCCGGCCAAAATTGCCTTGCTGGATGCTGTTGTGGATGGCGTGTATATTGTCGGCGGCGACCAGACTGTCACCATGGAAGCGCTGGCTAACACACCCGCCGAAGATGCCCTGGAACTATTGTATACGGCGGGCGCGCCCATTGGCGGCAACAGCGCCGGCGCGGGGGTGCAATCTCGTTACATGATTGCCGGCTATGCCGGCAACAACGACGCCTGGAATGGGTTGGAATACGGCTCGGTTGAACTGTGGTATGGCGATATTGACAGCAGCTTTCGCGGCCTGCGTTTTGGCCTGGCTGATGCCGTTATTGAGCAGCACGTATTGGAGCGGGGGCGGCTGCTGCGGCTGCTGCAAGCGACGCAGCGGCTGCCATCTGGCAGCCACGTTGGTCTGGGCGTGGATTGGGGCACCGGGGTAGTCATTGACAATGGGCAAAGCATAACGGACGCCGCCGGCGCCTACGCGGCCCTGGTGACTGATCTGGAAAGCTACGGCGCGGCGGCGACGGCCAGCTATGTTGGCCCGGAGCATACGCTTTCCATTCGTGACGTGGCTTTGCACGTGCTGGCCCCCGGCGGTTATGGCTACGATTTTAGCCAGCGCCGCCCTCTTGTTAACGGTCAGATTGACCCCATCCTGCCGGATATTGGCAGCCGCGACTTTAGCCTGATATGCGCGCCCACGGCTGATGCAGCCCCGTTACTGATCACGGGCGATCTGGGCATTGATCCTACTGGGGCGGTTACACAGCGTTTTGCCGCTCTGGCTCAGGAAACCAGCGGCCCGACCGTCGTGCTGGCGGCTGGTTTTGCGCAGGCAGGCGATGCCCTGGCGGCAGCCCTGTTGTGGAAATCTAACCTGCTCAGTTTGGGTGTGAACCATGTGCAAACGGCGATTTTGGTGGATAATACGGATTTGGAAGCATTGGCGACCCAACTGGCGGCAGCCACCGCCATCTTTATGACTGGGAACGATCAAGTGGTCATGGCAGACCAGGTAGCAAACTTGCAAAGTTACGGCATTGATACCCTGCTGGCGCAGCGCTGGCAGGCAGGCATACCCATGCTGTTTGACAACGCCGCTGCCGCTGCCGTCGGGGGCTGGATGAGCGCCGAACCAACGCCGCAAACGCAAACCGACGTGGAAATCCAGGCCAGCGAGAGCTTTCTGGCAGGCGCCGTGGCGATTGCTCCTGGCCTGGGACTGTTGCCTGACGCTGTTTTTGAACCCCGCGTGGCTTACGATTATCTGTATGGACGGCTGGTCAGTCATGTGGCGGCTCACCCGGACGTAGTCGCCTTTGGCATTCAGCGCGGCTCGGCCATGGAAGTGACGCCGCAAGCGGCCCGGTTTTTAGGAGATGGGGCCATCATCAGCATGGATGGGCGGTATGCGCACGAATTGAGCGTGGGCAGCAACGGGGCATTGGCAGCTACCTGGCTCTTTTTGGACACGTTTGCCGGCAGCGACACTATCACCACCGCCTGCCCTGACAACAACGCCGACATCACCATCAACTACCAATACTGGTGGAATACGGGCGATTCGGGCGCGGACGTCTTATACCTGGCGAACGAAGGCACATTTGTGGATGGAGATGGTGATACAGGCGCCTGGGGCTATCATGCCCCCAGTGCCTGGTTGTGGCTGCGCTATAACGCCGGACAGGCGTGCCAGGCGCTGCGCCTGGGGCGTTTGGGTCAGGATGGGGCGGTGTCTGGCGCGCAGCTCTGTACAGATGGCTCTGGCGGGCGCGGCATCTGGGCAGGCGTGGCTGCCGGCGCGTTCACAGAGTGGCCTGTGGCAGGCTGGGGCGACGGCAGTGTTTTCCAGGGGCTTCTCATGGGCGGCGGCGCACCATTCGGCAGTCTCTCGACAAGCTCGAGAACCACTCAC
>CAZDSN010000403.1:0-4522 GCA_964507675.1 uncultured Ardenticatenaceae bacterium
TGGGGCAGCAACGGGGGCAACCAGAATATAAGATAGAAATGGCGTTGGGTATCAGTTTGCGAATTGTCGCTGCGCCCTGAATGTCCAAGCGCATAATGACATCTTTGCCGCTGTTCAGGGCGTCACGAATCTGTTGTTTGGGAATGCCTTTGTAATCATTATAAACCACCGCGTATTCCAGTAGTTCATCGTTCTCAATCATGGCTGCGAATTCATCTGTGGTGACAAAGAAGTAATCGTAGCCATTCACCTCGCCCACGCGCGGCGGGCGCGTGGTGGCCGTCACCACAAAATGAAATCTGTCCGGCTCTGCGGCTAACAACATGCGGGCAATTGTATCTTTGCCCACGCCTGAAGGGCCGGAGATAACGACGAGTGCTGGAAAGTCAGCGCGCTTATACAAATTATCTTGTGTCAATGTTGCACCTGTTCTTCCCGTGGGAAAAAATTTTTGCCTATCTTATCAATGAAGCGTGGCAAATGCACATGCCCTCACCAGGGGCATCTCGGTTTGGGCGTGTCTTGGTGACGTGCGGGTAACCTGCCCACCCGTATTTGAACTGCTTCCGGTTCAGACACGGGGCAGCGCCCATCTAAAGCAAAGGACTCTTTCGTTTACAAATATGGAATTGACGGATGAGCAGGTATAATTAGTAGCATAACGTCAATACAGTTTTTGTGAGGTGAGAATTCAACCATGCCAATGTATGACTACCGCTGCCAGACCTGTCACCGCCGGGCGCGCCTGTTCTTTACATTTGCGGAATATGACACGGTCCAACCTGTCTGCCCCCATTGTCACCAAAGCACTATGCAGCGCATCATTGGGCGCGTCGCATTGGGCAAATCAGAAGAAGCCCGCTTTGATGCCATGGCTGACGACAGCATGATGGCCGGCCTGGATGAGGAAGACCCGCGAGCCTTAGGCCAGTTCATGCGTAAGATGAGCCGGGAAATGGGGGAAGACCTGGGGGATGAATTCCATGAGGTGGTAGATCGTCTGGAAAAAGGAGAATCGCCCGAAGCCATCGAGTCTTCTATGCCTGAGTTAGCAGGCGGGGAATCTGCATTTGGAGGGGATGATTCAGGGCTGTAATGGGGACAATTCGCGGCAAAAAAGCGGCGGGGCGGAAATTAACGCTGTTCCAGGCGGGCCATGACCAGACGGCGCACATCCGTCTGCACAATCTGAGGGTCCCGCCCGGCATCTATAACCACCCATCGTGTTGGTTCAGCCGCCGCCAGAGCGTGAAAACCATGCCGCACCCGTTGGTGAAAAGTCAACGCCTCCAAATCCAATCGGTTCATCTCTTCGCCCCCCACAGTACGGCGCGTCAAGCCAGATTCCACGTCAATGTCAAACAACAGCGTTAAATCGGGTTTCAGGCCGGCAGTAGCAAACTCGGTGATGTGGCGCAGCCGGGCCAGGTCAAGTCCCCGGCCATATCCTTGATAAGCCAGGGTGCTGTCGTAGAAACGGTCGCAGAGAACGAGAATGCCGGCATTCAGCGCCGGTCGAATGACCTCATGCACCAACTGCGCCCGCGACGCCGAATACAACAACAATTCCGTCTGCGGAACCATCTCCTTGTTGTTCACATCATGTAAACAGGCCCGAATCTGGTCTCCAATGCGCGTTCCACCCGGCTCGCGCGTAGACAATACACGGTGGCCATATCCCTGTAGAAAGGACGCCAACATATTGATTTGCGTTGTCTTCCCCCCCCCTTCTGGCCCCTCAAACGTAATGAACATATCCTGTCCTGAAAATTGCCTGTAGGTTGAGTTGGCAGCTTTATGGGTGGGTTGGCAACCCGCTGACCATTTTTCCGGTGTGGCGGTAGGATTGGCGCGCGCCAGGTTGAACCGGCCCTGGCTACTGATTTAATCGCGCCGGCATTCAGGCCGCGCCCTCATTGCGCACATTGTTGAAAATGCGCACGTGGCGGTTCGGCTCCTTGCCATAGCTGTGTGATACCAGATTGGCCTGTCGCGCCAGTTGGTGTTGGTAGCGACGCACCGCAGAGCCGGCCGGGCTCAAATCAACCGTACGTTGTCCCGACTGAATCAGGCCAATAGCCTGTTCTGCCTCCGAGATCGCTCGCTCAAAAGGGTCGGGCGGCGCTACCTCCAGGTTAAGCGCCTCTACCAAAAAATTCTCGATCTGGTTAACCGTGTTCGCCCGCAGCACATAAATTGGCTTCCGCTTCTGTTCCGCGTCGCTGATAATGCGCCGCCGCCGCCGGTAATAATTCTTCAAGGTCAACAGAACATCTGCATCGCTCAGTTCATCTACCAGTTCCACGCGCACGCCCAGGGTCTGGCCTGCCTGCAAAATGCGATTGCGAGCCACGCCGTAGGAGAAAACGCGCAGCGATTTAGCTTGCTCGCCGCTGGCGACAAAGGTTGCTTGCGGACGGCTGCTGCCATTCTCATTGCTCTCCTGACGGCTGCGCCGTGGCCGTGCTGCTTCTGGCGCCGGGCGCTGGCCTGTGCCTGAGGCGGCAGCCCGCGCCGAGATACCAGGCGCCTCTTTGAGTAGTTCCTGCCGCTCCATCTGGATTTGCCCATTCTGGTCACGGGAACGCACTTCCACATTCATGGGGCGGCGACGCAGCATGGCATCTACGGAATCGGCCACATGCCGATGCACCAACAGCCGTTGCCATGCCTGAATTTCTACCAGGGTATTGAAAGTAGGAGGAGCACGTCGCTCCAGGACGGTCTTCTGCGTGCCACGGCGGCGCGCTTCCTCATCAGACAGAGTGACGCTTTCAATCCCCCCTACCAGGTCAGATAGAGTGGGGTTAAGCAGCAGGTTTTCCAGGCTGTTGCCGTGGGCGGTGCCAATAAGCTGCACACCTCGTTCATTAATGGTGCGGGCGGCCTTAGCTTCCTGCTCGCGCCCTATCTCGTCAATGATGATCACTTCCGGGTTATGGTTTTCCACGGCTTCAATCATTGTTTCGTGTTGGTGCGAGGGACGCGGCACTTGCATCCGTCGCGCCCGCCCGACAGCCGGGTGGGGGATGTCGCCATCTCCGCCAATTTCGTTGGAGGTATCCACGATGATGACTCGTTTGGATTCGGACAAGACGCGAGCCATTTCTCGCAACATCGTGGTTTTACCCACGCCCGGCCGTCCAACCAGCAAGATACTGCTGCCTTCAGCCACAATGTCCGCAATGATATCCAGCGTGCCATAAACAGCGCGCCCCACGCGGCAGGTAAGGCCAACGACCTCACCGCGGCGGTTGCGGATGCCTGAAATGCGGTGTAGGGTGCGGGTTATGCCGGCACGGTTATCATCATCAAAAGCGCCAATCCCTTCTACTACCACGGCAATCTCCGCCTGGGTTACTTCCTCCTGGCGCAGCGCTACCTCTCCATCCACGTAGCGGGCGGTGGGTCGGCGACCTAAATCCAGCACCACCTCCACTAATTCTTCATTCCGGTTAATTTCTTGAATCCGCTCGCGCACACCTGCTGGCAAGACCGCCAGAAGCGCCTGCAGTTCTGTTTGTGCTTGTTCTTGAGACATGTCCTTAACTAACTCTTTTCAACGCCGGCTTCTGCGCCGAACGTAATGGATTGTTTTCAGACAGATGAACGACGTCAGCTCTTCTGTGATAGGGTAGGCTGGCCGCTAAAGGGGGTGCTGCCGGCCACGCTTTTTGCCGGCACAACAGCAGTTCGCGCCATTTGCATCGCCTGCACCCGCTTCACCATATGACGCACCATCACGGCGTAACCGCCAACCAGGCTAAAGCCCAATCGCGGCAGCACATTTTGCAGCCAGCCCTGGTAACGAGGGACACAGCAGTACAGGGGACGGGTGGGTTCAGGCGCTTTTAACTGCAATGCGGCTTCCAGAATAGCCTCTGCCGGCATATGCGCCCCGGGATGAATGAACAGTCGCATCCAACTGGCCGTCTGCCCCTCACGTCGCTGCACAAAAGCCATCAACTCCCCTTCCTCGTGTAGCACCCACACGGCGCTGTCCTGCAGCGGCGGCGAAGGTTCCACCAACTGGATCAGACGGGGCACAATGTTGGCATACAACAGATGAATGTCCCAATCATCCACTGCCCTGCGCGGGGACAAGATTGGCGCCCTGGTCGCTCCTTCATAAACAGACAGCCGCCACACGTCTTTGCGCGTATACACAGCAAAACCTGCCTGCCGCAGCAGAGGAAGTTCATCCCCCAGTTCACTAACCTCGGCAATCAGGTGCTGCACCCCCTGTTGACCTGTCTCTGCCGCCAGTTGGTCTAACAAGGGCAGCCACAAGTCAACTGCTGGCAACTCGGCGGCTTCCAGCCCAACACAAATCAACTGAGCCTGCGTCCCATCTTCACGCAGTTGCAGTTGGACAAGGCCTGTCGCATCGCTTTCGTCTGCTTTCCAGATATACGTAGGGGTTTGACGCCCGGTCAACATGCCAGTCAGCGCCCGACGAACCGGGTGCGAATCATTCGTCAAGGCTGACTCCGCATGTAGCGAAATCATTTGACTACTCAGG
>CAZDSN010000404.1:0-4518 GCA_964507675.1 uncultured Ardenticatenaceae bacterium
CTACATTACCCCTTCCCTGGCAATGGGCCCATTTTTTCACCGTCCGCCAATGTCCTTAGCCGGGCAGCTAAAAGAAATAACCTGCCTTGCCAAACCAGACTGCACCACGGCTTGCGCCAGTTGCAGGGCGCGTAAGCTATCCTCGCCAGAGACAGCCACGGGGGCTGCGCCGCGCGCGGCAGCCACAAAGGCTTCCAGTTCCGCCAGCAGCGGTTCCCGCTTGGCGACCACATGGCGAATCATGCGCCCTTCGCTCACGCCACGCAAAAGTTGTAAGTGCCAGTCGTCCGTCGTCGTCACCGCGTTTTCATAAAAGTAAAGGTCTTGCGTCAGGTAATCCACGCGGAACATCCCCCTTTCCCCCGTCACCAACAACTCGCGGATTTTCGTGGGCGTCAGCCAGTTGACAGCCAGCGTACCCACCGTGCCATCGCTCAGACGCAGCAGGCAGGTGAGTAAATCTTCGTGCTCACTGTGAATTTGCCGTTCCGTTTCGGCAAAGACGCGCACCACTTCCGCGCCGCTGACGTAGCGCATCACGTCCAGGTCATGCACAGCCAGGTCAATAACCACGCCCACGTCTTTAATGCGAGCGGGGAAGGGTCCCTGGCGGCGGGCGTCTATCTGGAAGACGCGCCCCAGGGCGCGCGCGGCTAACTGCTGTTTCAGGGCAATGACGGCGGGATTGAACCGCTCAATGTGCCCCACAGCCAGACGGACATTGGCTGCCTGCGCCGCAGCGATAATCTGCTCCCCTTCGGCCACCGTATAAGCAATCGGCTTTTCGATTAAAACGTGGATGCCCCGCGCAATGGCGTCCAACGCCATCTGTAAGTGGTCCACCGTGGGGGCGGCAATGGTCACGGCATCTGGCTGTTGTTCATCCAGCAGGCGGCGGTAATCAGTGTAGGCGCGAGTGTGGTAACGGTCGGCGACGGATTCCGCCTGGGCCGCGTCCACATCGGCGACGCCCACCAGGGCCACATCGGGCAGGTCGGCGTAGACGCGGGCGTGATGGCGGCCCATAGCGCCCACGCCAATGACGGCAGTTTTCAGGCTCACAGTTTGTTCACCTCGTACACGATTTTTTCCAGGTCAGCCTGGCTGAGTTGGGGATGGACGGGCAGGGAGAGGACTTCGGCGGCCATTTGTTCGGTGACGGGCAAATGCACCGCGCCAATGCGCGCCTGTACATAGGCTTGTTGGTGGGCGGGAACGGGGTAGAAGATGCCTGTGCCGATGCCGGCATTCTGCAACACCCCCGCCGCCTCATCCCGGCCCTGCGGAATTCGCACCGTGTATTGGTGCCACACGTGCTCATACTCCACCGTTGCTTGCGGCCGGATCACGGCGCGTATATGCGCGTTCAAGTATGCGGCATTGGCCTGCCGCCGTGCCGTAAAATCCGCCAGCCG
This sequence comes from uncultured Ardenticatenaceae bacterium, assembly GCA_964507675.1. GTDB lineage: Bacteria > Chloroflexota > Anaerolineae > Promineifilales > Promineifilaceae > JAGVTM01. Next base: position 1,416 of record CAZDSN010000404.1, read on the forward strand.
CGCCATCTGCGCAACGCCTAGCGCCGCGTGTAAATTGGTGAGACGAAAGTTGTACCCCATCATCTCGTAATAATAGCGCCGCTTCATGCCATGATTGCGCAGCAGACGGCACTGCTCCGCCAGCCCGTCATCATTCGTGGTGATCATGCCCCCTTCCGCCGACATCACATTTTTGGTGGCGTACAAGCTAAACACGCCCGTGCCAAAGCTGCCCGTCATCTGCCCCTGAAAACGCGCCCCCACCGCCTGCGCCGCATCCTCAATAATCGCCAGCCCATGCCGCGCGGCTATGGTCTGAATCGCCGCCATGTCGCAAGAACAGCCATATAAATGCACAGGCATGATCGCCTTCGTGCGCAGCGTCACCGCCGCCTCAATCAGCGCCGGGTTCAGGTTAAAGCTGTCTGCCTCAATATCCACAAACACAGGCGTGGCCCCGACGTACAAAATGCTGTTCACAGTGGCGATAAAGGTAAAGGCGGAGGTGATCACCTCGTCGCCGGGGCCAATGCCGTGCGCCAGCAGCGCCAGATGCAGCGCCGTCGTCCCCGAAGATGTGGCTACCGCATGTTTTGTGCCGCATAAGGTTGCAAATTTCTGTTCCAACTCAGCGGTAACGGGGCCTTGTACCAGGTAACCCGAATCCAACACCGCCAGCACCGCCTCCCGTTCCGCATCCCCAATGAAAGGTTTAGAAATTGGAATCACGTTCATCTCCCGCTGAAACCCACTATATTTTGACCATCGTTGTCTGCTATAATAGAAACGTCTCCCAGATGCGCCAGGTAGCCCGCATCTGGAGCCTAACTTTACCACGTACCAGCCAATTTGGGGGTAACAAAACAGGGAACAAAAGCTATCAGCCAGACGTCTTTCTCAATATGCGTCTGACCACTGGCCACTCCCCACTGACCCCTATTCCCGAAGGAACGTCGTTATGAACATTTCCCGTTTTCTCCCCCGCACCCGTCGCGCCAGGCTGTTAACTGCAGTCGCCGTTCTCGTCGGCGTCGCGGCTGTTGTTGCCGGCCCCCGCCTGGTGCAGCGTGTCAGAACCATCACTTCCTCCACCGGCTCCACTTTTCCGGCCATCGCCTGGGAAGCCGCCGCTAACCTGTTTGGCGCGCCGGGCGTGGAGGCGTCCGCCGCTGAAACGCTGGCGATCCGCCTGAGCGAAGGTCAGGCCGCGCCGCTAACGGCGGTAGTCGCTGTGCCTGTCACCAGGGGCACGCCTCTGTCCGCAGCGGAAATTGCGGCGATCCTGGCTCGCCTACCAGAGCTGACGAGCGAAGCTGCGGATCAACAGGATTTTCAGTTTCCACCTGAAGCCCCGCCGCCGCCGCTCACTGGAGAAACAATCAGCGAAGCCTTTCCGCCTTCGCTAGACCCGGCGCGCCAGCCAGAGGTTCCCAGCGGACCCCTGCAAGTGCTGCGCTATGCGCCTGAAGGGGACATCAACGTGGCCCCGTTTCTCAACGTGACGTTCAACCAACCGATGGTTCCTCTGACCAGTCTGGAAGCGTTGGCGGCGGCAGATGTGCCTGTGAAGCTGACGCCAGCCATTGCCGGCACGTGGAAATGGCTCAGCCCGCAAACGCTCTCCTTTGAATATCAGGGGGAGGTAGACCGTTTCCCGAAAGCCACCGAGTATACGGTGGAAATCCCGGCAGGAACCCGGTCGGTCAACGGCAGTGCGCTGGCCGAAACCGTCTCCTGGACCTTTCGCACACCACCGGCGCAGGTGACCGAGTTTTGGCCGCAGTACGAATCACAGCCAACCAACGCCCTGATGTTTGCCGCGTTTGACCAATTGATTGACCCGGCTGCCGTGTTGTCTACGATTCGGGTGGAAGCCAACGGGCAATCGCTGCCACTGCGGCTGGCCACGGCGGACGAAGTGACTGCTGTAGAACGAGTGCAGCAGTTGGCCGAGAATACGCTGCCCAACCGGTGGCTGGCGTTTCGCACGGAAGCGGAAATGCCGGCAGCCAGCGAGATAACAGTCACCATTGGGCCTGGCGTTCCCTCCGCCGAAGGTCCTCGCCGCAGCGAGCAGACGCAATCCTACAACTTTTCCACTTACTACCCACTGGTGGTGTCTGAGGGTCGTTGCAGTTGGAACAACGAAGACTGCACGCCGCTCAGTCCTATGATCATCAACTTTAATAACCTGTTGGATCGGGACGTTTATCAGGAATCGTGGGTGGAAATCACCCCCGCCCTACCTGGCGCAGTCGTTGATATTCAAGGCAGCAGCCTCATGGTCAGCGGCCCAACGCAGGGGCGCACCCATTATGATGTCACCCTCTCCGCCGATATTCAGGACATCTTTGGGCAAAAGCTCGGCAAGGTGCAAACGCTGCGCTTCGAATACGGCTCTGCCCCTCCTGTCCTCAGCGGGCCGGACAAAATTCTGGTCACCCTCGATCCCTCTCTACAAGACGCAACCCTCTCCATTTACACCATCAACCAGCCGCGGTTGGAAGTGCGCGCCTACGCCGTACAACCATCCGATTGGCCCGCTTATCAGAGCTACCTGCGCCAGTTCAACCAGGAGGACACCTGGCCCACCCCGCCCGGCGAAAAGGTCATAGATGAGACCATCACCATTGATGCCGAACCCGATCAACTGGCAGAAACGGCCATTAAGCTGCAGACGGCGCTAAACGGAGACACCGGTCATCTGATCGTCATCGTTAACCCGCCCGGCCAGGAGTCCAAAGATCGTTGGGAACGGCAGGTCTCACAAGCCTGGGTGCAGGTGACGCAAATCGGATTAGACGCTTTTGCTGATCCGCAGCAGTTGTTGGTTTGGGCCACGGATTTGCAAGATGGCACCCCTCTGGCCGGCGTGACAGTGACAGCAGGCAGCCAGACGATTACCACCGATGAAAATGGGGTGGGGAAAGTGGCGTTAAATGCCGGCATTTCCTACCTCACTGCCAGCCACAACGAAGATACAGCCATCCTCCCCGGCAATCTCTATTATTGGGAAGATTACGCCCGCTGGCAGCGCCAACCCTGGGGCGACGAACTGCGCTGGTATGTGTTCGACGACCGCCAGATGTACCGCCCCGGCGAAGAAGTACACATCAAAGGCTGG
>CAZDSN010000405.1:0-4513 GCA_964507675.1 uncultured Ardenticatenaceae bacterium
CATTGTTTTACCTTTTGAGGTTTAGGAAAATATTTCGGTAAACGGGGTGAAGACCCCCATCCCCCAACCCCCTTCCCCCTGAAGGGGGTTGGGGGCTTTTCGGAGTGGACAAACTAACAGTTTGTCCTACATTTTCTCCGCGTGAAGTTTGTTTTTTCAGGTTAGCCAAAGATGCGGCGGTGGTGTTGGTAGATGCGGCGGAAGGTGGCGTATTGGGCATCATAGAGGGCGCGGTAGCGGGGGTCGGGGGTGTAGGTGTGGGCGATTTCTACCTGGGCGGCGGCCTGGTCGAAAGTAACCAACCCCAGGGCTACGGCAGCCAGAATGCCGGCGCCGCGGGCGTTGGCTTCTACGGGGTCTTTGATTTGCACAATGGGTCTGTTCAGTACGTCTGCCTGAATCTGGCACCAGACGGCGGAATTAGCGCCGCCGCCAATCAGGTGGATGGCATCAAAGCGACGGCGGACGAAGTTCTCTACGTATCCCAACAGCCAACGGGAGTTGTAGGCTACGCCTTCCATGACGGCGCGGATCAGGTGCCCGCGATGGTGTTGCAGGGAGAGGTTGTGGAAACCGCCGCGCACGGCGTGGTCGTCTACGGGGGTGCGTTCGCCGTTGAGCCAGGGGGTGTAAATAACGCCTTCGCTGCCGGGGGGAATGCGGGCGGCTATGTCGTCAAAGGTTTTGTAGCTGCCGCGCTGGCCTGTTGCCGGGGAGAGTTCGTCGTCAGGGAACAGGATGTTGTTTCTAAGGTGAGCCAGGCAAGCGCCGGCTGTTTCCTGTTCGTTGATGACCATGTAGCGCCCAGGAATGGCGGAAGGCAGCGAGGCGATATTGTGCAGCAGGTCGGTCTTTTTGAAGGGAACGTGACAAGCCAGCCAGGAAGAAGTGCCAATGTACAGGTGGGCGGCGTAATCGGCGACGGCGCCGGAGCCAAGGGCGGCGGAGTGAACGTCTGGCGTGCCCATGATGACGGGCAGGTCGGGCGGCACACCCAAAGCGGCGGCGGCTGCGGGCAAGATGGGTCCTAATACGGCTACGGCTGGCTGCAGGTCGGGCAGTTTGTCGCGCTCTAGCTGCGCCAGTTGCAGCAGATGGTCATCGTAGGCGACGGCGTTGATGTGGCGGTTGTCGGTTACCCAGTGCAGCGTGATGGATTCGTAGGAGGCAGCGTACAGGCCAGTGAGGCGCAGGTTTAGATAATCTTTGGGTTCCAGAAATTTATAGGCGGCGGCGTAAATGTCTGGGTGTTCATGCTTGAGGTACAAAATGTGAGCGATGGGGTCTTTGCCAGAATGGCCGGGGATGCCACCGGTGCGGCGAATCCAGGCAACGAGTTTGTCCACGCCAAAGCCGGCAATGCGGATGGGACCGCCGGTGACTTGACGGACGTAGGGCGCGCCGCGGTTGTCCATCCAGATGATGGCGTTCATCAGGTGGCGTCCCTGACGATCCACAGGCACTGTGCCAGACCACTGGCTGGTACAGCAGATGGCTGCCAGGCGGCGGCGTTCCTGGGGGTGTTTTGCCAGCAGTTGTTGGCTGGCGGCGGCGATGGCGCGCCACCAGTCGTCGGGGTCTTGTTCGGCGCCGTCATGCCCATAAAGGATGAGGCGCGTTTCGCCAATGGCGCAGTCCAGGACACGACCATAAGGGGTGACCAGGGCTACTTTGGGGCCAGATGTGCCCAGATCAATGGCTAGAATCAGAGGTTCTTCGTCTTGCTGCATGTGTGCCTGCCTTTGCGAAGGGAGAGGTCGTTACGGTTCATCAGGAGTGACTGCTATCTGTGGTTGGTAGACCCACCAGAGACAAAAAGCGGCTATGAGACCATAGCCAGCGGCATTGAGCCAGAGAGGGAGAGCGCTGCCCAAGGCCAGCATCAGTGATGTCAAAGTTGCCAGGTAAAGGATAAGAAAGGCGGGGTGGAAAGTGGCCGTTTGCGGAGAGCGCTGCCACCGCCACACAATCCAGCCGCCAACCAGGGTGACATAGGCCGCCAATCCCCACCACCGATCCAGTGTCAACAGGAGGTAAAGGAGCAAAATAGAGGCCGCCATCCGCAGCAAGGCAAGCAGACTATATCGGGGTGGGCGGCGCAGCCACATGGCGACCCAGATGGCGGGAAAAGAGAGGATATACAGGCTGGTGAGCAGGAGGACGGGATATTCCGCGATCATAGCGGGTATGTTGCCGGCAAAGAGATAAGCGCTAAAGAATAAATAGAGCAGCCACATAAGCAAAGGGATTACTCCCCCCACCAGAATGAGGGTGCGACGGTCAGACTGACGGTGAGGTTGGCGGCGGCGTTGTTCCCAAATGGAAACAGCCAGCAGCATCAGCAAGAGGGCAATACCCGTGATGGGTTCGCTGAGAAACCAGTAAAAGTAGTAAAGGTAGAAGGCGATAAATGAACTGAAGAAGAGGAACACGCCTAGAAACAGTTTGTCGGCTTCATGGGCGCGCAAATTATTCTGAAACATTACATACCGGTCAGCCGGAATGCGGCGAGCGCCTATATAGGCAAATGTCAGGGGAAAGAGAAGTAAAAAGATCCAGACTCCGTCTGGCAGGGTGGCGCGGGTGAGGTAATAAACGCCCAGGCTGAGAGCCGTTAACAGGAGGGCAAAGATGCTATAGCCCACCAGCGATCCGGTGAGTTTGAGGCGGAACAGGAGCAGTTTTTGGCGGCGCGAACTCAGGTCGAATTTTTCCTGGTAGTCGGCAGTGGCGACGGCGGCGATAAGGAGGGGGAGGAGAATGCCGGCAGCGGCGTATTTGATGCAAGCTGCCAGCCGTTCTGAATCGTTGAAAAGCGGCTGTCGCAGCATGGGCGTCACCAGGAACCAGGCGGCGATCCAGAATAGAACAGCTATCGTTAACGCTTTCCATTTGTCGGGGGGCAGCCCCAGCCGCTCCAGCAGCACCAACGCCTGACCTGCCCAACTGCTGCGGGCGTGGTCAGAGACGTTGGACATGTCGAAGAAGTCCCGGATTGAGGCAAAAGGAGAGGCTGAAGGTGGGGGCGACAGGTAAGCCTGGCAGTCAGGGGGCTGCTGCAGCAGGCGGAGGATGGATGCCGCGCCCAGGAAGGCGACTTCTTTGGGACGGGGGGCGGTGGGCAGTTCGTCCAGGTCTTGAAATTTCAAGGCGCCAATGAGGTAGAGGATGAGGCCGTAATAGTATTCATCCCAGTGGTTAACCATGTAGAGGTAATGGGCGGCCATGTTACGAATGGTGAGGAGCATGGCATACGGTTTTTCCAGGCCAGGGGGAGGCAGGACGCGCCCGGGGTGGCGTATGGCGCAGTCCAGCCGTTCGTAAAGGGGGTAGATGGTTTCTGCCGGCATTTGCGCCGTTTCCAGGGCTGGCGGCAGCAGCCGGGTGATGACGGCCATTTCCAGGTGCAGCAAATCGCGCAATATGTGGTCCTGGCGGGAGCGGGCGAAGTCAATCAGGTAAGCATTCCGGCTTTCTAACTCCACCAGCACATTCTCCAGGTTCAGATCGCCATGCAGACGACCGACGTAGGCGTCGAAAGATTGGTTGAGGATGCCGGGCAAGGCTGTGATGGGGTCGGGCAGCGTTTGCCCGCTGGTTAAGGTTACGGGCGCGCCTGCCTGCCATCTGTCCCCCATGATGCGGCTGACCTGGGCTTGTAGTTGGTCGAAGCGGGTTTCTACGACGCGACCGACAATGGGTTGGGGCAGCAGTTGGTTGATGGCGTATTGGTCAACCTGGGCGACGCGGTGGACGTGCAGGCGGCTGGCGCCGCTGTGTCCCAGAGGCACGTCCAGCGACAGGCGTCCCTCTTCCCGAAAAATCTTGACGACGCGGAAGCCGGCGAGCATGACGTAGCTGCCGGCAGGGGGGGACTGCTGGCTGACCGTGTCGGGGGTGAGGGGATGAATGGGAATGCCGGCAGGCGGCGTTTCGACTTCCATGACCAGGTTGTATGGCAGTAAGTCGTCGTAATAACTTTGCAATTGCAGGTCTGGTTTCAATTCGAGGTGCGCCCAAAGTGGACCAAGGCTGCGAAACAGGCGGTTTTGCAGTACGTCGCTAAGTTCCTCGTGGCTGGCATGTTCATAGTAGCGCGCCAGACTCTCAATGTCGAACGCGCCGCTGCCAATCAATGGGTAGCGCAGTCCGCCCCATTGACTGCCGATGGGGTAGGTTGGCTCGCCCACCATTTCGGCGGCGTGGGGCACGCTGTGGCGGATATTTGCCTGGTAAGCGCGCCATTCCCGTTCAATGCGTTCCTGGTAATCAATTTTGACTACAGAACGCAGTTCGGCGGTTCCGTCCTGGCGCAGGGGGCGCACCAGAAAGACGCGGCTGCCGCTTAAGCCGCTGCCATACTCCAAGAGAATGATCAGCCGTTGATAAGCGGCGAACATTGTTTCCAGGACGCGGTAGACAGAATCGGGCAAGGGTTGGTTGGTGCGGTTTTCTATGTCAACTGGTTTTTGATTATTGCTAACCATGTTGCCCTATGTTATGGGGGGGTAGA
>CAZDSN010000406.1:0-1954 GCA_964507675.1 uncultured Ardenticatenaceae bacterium
TATTGCTGACGCACAATGTTTTTGCCCTGATTTTTAGCCCTTTGCTGGCCGTGTTCGGTCTGTTGATCTGGTGGCTGTCTGGGCGTGAGCGCCGCCGCCTGCTGCTTATCGGTGGGGCGCTGGGGTTAGGCTTAGGATTGTCCGCTTTTTTCTGGCTGCCGGCGCTGGCCGAACGGGCATACGTATACAGCGACCGGCTGCTGGTTCCTCCCATCTTTGTCTACTGGAATAACTTCATCACCCTGGGCGAGATTTTTGCCTGGCCGCGTCCCATTTATCCCGACCTGATGAACCCATCGCCGCCGCGGACGTTGGGAATGCTGCCGTTTTTGCTTCTTTTGCCGGCGCTGACTCACTTACGCCGCCCCCATCCCCGGCGCACCCTGGTATTGTTTTGTAGTACAGCCCTACTCGCCACCATTTTCTTGATGACAGCCGCCTCGCAGCCAGTCTGGGCAAGTTTGCCGCTGCTGGAGTTTGTGCAGTTTCCCTGGCGGCTGCTGGGGCCGGCAGCCCTTTGCCTGGCGCTGCTGCTGGCCCTGGCCGTGGATGCCTGGCCATCGGCGCGAGGGAAGATGATCGCCGGGCTGGCAGCCGTGGCGATCCTGGCGCTGGGCAGTCTGTTCTGGTTTGCGCCGCGCTACTGTCCAGGTCTGGCACAACCCACAGCGGCGGACATCCAGTTGTTTGAGCAGCAGACGAACACGATTGGCACGACGGCGAAAGGCGAATACGTGCCGCGGGGTGTGGTAGAAATGCCGGCACAGCCCGCCGCCGTTCCCTTTCGCTGGCCCAATGAGGTCACGCAGGCGCAGTTGCTCCCGCAGGCTGTAGGCGCAGCCGCCGTTATCCAGGCGTCTGTCCCAGTCACGGTCACAGCCAATCTGTTTTACTATCCCGGCTGGCAGGCCATCGTAGACGGCGCGCCAGTACCCACGACTCCCGCGCCGCAGACGGGGTTGGTTACTTTTCCTGTGCCGGCAGGACAGCACGAGTTGCGCGTGGTGTGGCGGGAAACGCCGCTGCGGTGGGCATCTGACCTGGTTTCAGCGGCCAGCCTGGCCCTGGTGCTCCTGTCCGCCGTTTACTCGCGGCGGCGGCCCCGATCTGCGGCCACCGCTGCTGCCGCGCCGTCGCAGCTTCCCTTCTGGCTGCTGGCGCTGCTGCTGGCTGCCGGCATCTGGCTGCTGCTGCCCCGCGTCTTCTCCCCTTTGCGCCAGCCGCTGCTGCAAAATGGAGAGATACAGCGAGACATCATTCCCCTGAATATCCAGTTCGACGATGGGCTGCGCCTGTTGGGGTATGAGCAGCTTCAAACGCAGTCTGGTGTCTGGCGATTTGATCTGTATTGGACAGCCACACAGCCCCCCAGCCGCGCCTACCAGACCACGCTCAACCTGGTGGACGACACCGGTCAGTTATGGTCGGCCAAATCCAGTGAACTGCCGCGCGATTTTCGCCAGCCATATGACACGCGGGCCTGGCTGCCAGGACAGGTGGCCATGGACAGCCATTTGCTGACGCCGCTGCCAGGGACGCCGCCGGGGAACTATGGGGTGGAGCTGCGCCTGTTTGACAAAGAGTCTTTGGCCCTGCTACCACAGGCCGGGCAGAACGCGGGGCCTGTGCCTCTGGCGCAGGTGACGGTGACGCCGCCGGCGCGCCCGCCGGAGGTGGCTGCCCTGGATATGGCGCAGCCGGTCCATGTCTCCTGGGACAATATCACCCTGTTGGGTTACAACGTAGACCGGCGCGAACTCCGTCCGGGTGACCCTTTCCAATTAACGCTTTTCTGGCAGGCGTCCGGCACGCCAGACGCCGACCTGCGGGCACGGTTGACGTTGTATGGGCCTGATGGCGCGGCAGCGCTGCAACTGGATTTGCCCCCCGTGCGCACCAATTGGCCGGTGACGCAGTGGCAGGCGGGCGACGTGTGGCGGGGACAGCATTTATG
>CAZDSN010000406.1:2054-4508 GCA_964507675.1 uncultured Ardenticatenaceae bacterium
ATTGGCCGGTGACGCAGTGGCAGGCGGGCGACGTGTGGCGGGGACAGCATTTATGGAGAATGCCGGCATCTCTTGCCGCTGGCGCACACCGGTGGGAGTTGCAGCTTTGCCCGCCCGCTGGCGAGTGCGCTGCCCCCGCTGCCGATTTGGGCCGCTTACAGGTAAATGTGCCTGACCGCCAATGGACAGCCCCGCCGTTCCAGACGCCGGTTGGGCTGCATGTGGGCGATGTGGCCACCCTGGTAGGGATTGACGTGCAGCCTGACGTAAATGCCGGCACATTAGCCATTATCCTGATCTGGCAGGCAGAGGCGGAAACGGATATCAGTTATCGCGTCTTCGTGCATTTGTTGGATGCTGCCGCGCAGTTGGCAGCCCAGGCAGATGGCGAACCGGTCAACTGGACCCGCCCCACCACCAGTTGGCTGCCAGGGGAGTTCCTGGCTGATGCTTACCTGTTGCCGCTGCCCGCTGCCACCAGCCTCAGCGGTTACCAATTGGCTGTTGGCCTATATGACCCGACGACCGGCGCGCGGCTGCCTGTCCTGCCGGCAGATGGCAGCCTCCCAGACGACAGGCCTGACGACAGCATCTTACTCCCACTCCCCTGATATCGGTCCCATTTCCGCATTCCCAGTTGCCCATCCCTGATCCCATCACTATAATGTTGAAGTTCTTTGGGTTGGTCAATTCACAGCCAACAGCAGCACGGAGAAGCTATGAGGCAACCATAAATGATACCGATTTACAGAAGTGATGGTGAATGGGTAGCAGTTTATGATAAAGGTCACTTATTCAGCGTCGAACGGGAGTGGCTGGGTTTCGTCATTGGGCGGGAAGTATTCGACCCATCTGGCGAGTACCTCGGCTTTCTGAGCGACGATCACCGGCTACTGCGCAAACGTACCATGCAGGAGCTTTCCTATCATCCCCCGCCGCCGCGTCCGTCGCGCCCCATCCTGCCAGCCAATATACCGCTGGCTCCTTTGCTGCGCGCCCTGCCATACCAGATTATTGACATGTTTGAAGAATACCCGGAGCGTTTTATCTTCATTTCCGAAACGCGACCAGACATGGATTAAAACGACCTCACGGGAGGCAGGCTGCCAGCCCGCCCTACCCGATGCGTTTAACGCTGATGCAAGGAAAACGAATCGCTCAATCCCGTGTAATCATGACCCAACTGATGGGGCCAGGCAGCGCCAATACGCTGGGAAATGTCCATGGCGGCCTGATCATGAAGCTGTGCGATGAAGCAGGCGGCATGGCGGCCACCAAACACGCCCGGCACCCGGCGGTCACTGTCGCGGTTGATTCCATGACGTTTTTATCCCCGGTGCACATTGGCGACCTGCTGACCGTGACGGCTGAAGTCATTTGGGTGGGCCGCACGTCTATGGAAGTGCGCGTATTGGTTTCGGCTGAACAGGTGTTGACAGGCACTGTCACCCACACCAACACCGCTTTTTTCGTCTATGTGGCCCTGGATGACGAAGGCCGGCCTACGCCGGTGCCGCCGCTGACGCTAGAGACAGCCGAAGAACAGGCCAGTTTTGAACGGGGAGCCACGCGGCAAGCGCATCGCTTGCAGCAGCGCCACAGCCTATGAGCCAATCCCGCTTGCTGAACATCTTGCGCAGCGCTTCGCCTGCGCACAAAATTCTGCGGCTGCCACCCGCCGATATGGGATTGGCCGATGACCGGGAACCCTTTCCTTTCCTGGCCATTGTGGGGCAGGAGGAGATGAAGCTGGCGTTGGTGTTGGCCGTTATCAACCCGCACGTCGGCGGCGTGCTGCTGGTAGGTTCGCGGGGCACGGCCAAGACGACCGCCGTGCGCGCGCTGCCTGATTTGCTACCCACCGTGCCGCGCAGTCTCTGCCCGGAAGGGCGCGGCTGCACGGAAGAAATGGTGACAGCCGGGGGGATAGATGCCATTTGCCACGCTTGTGCCACTCGTTTTGGTTATGGACAGCCGTTGACGGCGACGGAACAGGTGCGCCTGGTGGAACTACCCTTAAATGCGCGGCTGGCGGACGTGGTGGGCAGCCTGAATGAACGGGTAGCTTTGGAACAACAGCGGGTGCGACTGGACCCAGGCATTCTGGCGCAGGCGGATGCCAACATTCTATACATTGACGAGGTCAATCTGCTGGATGGCGCCGTGATGGATGCCATTCTGGATGCCGCCGCGCAAGGTGCTTATACCGTGCGCCGCGGCCCGCTGAACCTGACCTACCGCGCCCGTTTTGTGCTGATAGGCTCCATGAACCCCGAAGAGGGAGAACTGCGACCGCAGTTAATGGATCGCTTTGGATTGCGGGCCGTGGCGCGTGGGCTACCGCACAGCAGTGACCGGTATCAGGCGTATGAACGGGCGCTGTGGTACAGGCAAGACCCGGAGGGATTGGCGGCAGCCTATGCCGAACAAACGCTGGCGCTGGCGGCAGAGATT
>CAZDSN010000407.1:0-4503 GCA_964507675.1 uncultured Ardenticatenaceae bacterium
CTGGGGCCAACGTTAGTGGCTGCGCCGCATCTGATAGAAATGGCGGATGCCGGCACTTCCGCCGCCGCCTATGCCTTTCGTGGTCTCAAACCCGGTCTGGCTGCCCTGCAAGACGGTAATGGGGACCTCCTGACCACACTTACGCAAACGTTGGCGCAGGCCGCGCCCGATCTGGGACAGGCTGCCGCCGACGTGGATCGCGCCGCCGCCGCCTACGCCCAGATTGATAATCGGGAAGCGCTGCCCTGGCAGTTGCGCCAGTTTTTCCCTCAACTGGATGAGTGGCTGCCCTTAGCGCAGGCTGGTTTACGGCTCAGCCAGGCTCTTCCTTCCCTTCTCGGCAGCAATGGGCCGCGCACTTACCTGGTTGTGGCCCAAAATGAGGACGAACTACGCCCCACGGGTGGCTTTATCAGCGGCGTTGGCCTGTTGACTCTGCACAACGGGCAGATCGTCGCTCTCCAGTTTGACGACGCCAATCTGGTGGACGATTGGGCTAACAAGCCATACGATTGGCCCCCCGATCCCCTTTACCAGTTTATGGGTTCAGAGCTTTTTTTGTTTCGCGACGCCAATTTCTGGCCCGATTTTCCCACGTCTGCTATTGCCATGATGGATCTGTACACTTATGGCCAAGGCGTGCCTCTGGATGGCGTGATTGCCACCGACCAGCAGTTTTTACAGATGCTACTCACGGCTTTGGGCCCAGTCACGCTGCCTGACCTGGCAGCTACGGTCAGCGGCGACAATGTGTTGGAGTGGATTCGCGCCGCCTGGGCGCCACCGTCAAATACAGAGAACCTGCGCGAATGGATGCTGTCGCGCAAATCTTTTATGGGACCCCTGGCGGCGGCTATCCAGACGCGCCTGCTGCAAAATCCGGGCGAAATTGATTTTGTGGCTCTGGCGCGGGCGCTGATGCAGGCGGTAGAGACAAAGCACCTGTCCATTTACGTGCGCGACCCATCCGTTGCCTCCATTCTGGCGGAACTGGGTTGGGATGGGCGACTCTCCGCCGCGCCAGGTCAGGATATGCTGTTATTGGTGGATACCAATCTCGGTTTTAACAAAGTCAATGCGCTGGTGGACGCGGCATTTCGTTATGCCGTGACCTTGACGCCGGCGGGCACAGGGGAGGCGGAGTTGGCTGTGACTTATACCCATCGCGGCGTGCTGCGCGATGACGCTTGTATTCATCAGACCGTCTACACAGCCGAAACGACTTATGCCCGGCTGGTAGACGACTGCTACTGGAATTATGTGCGGGTTTATGTGCCCGCGGATGCTCAACTACACACGGCATCTTCCCAGCCTATACCTGCGGCCAACTTTGTCACCCAACGTCCCTGGGAAGGAGTTGTCCAGACCGTGGTGGACCCCGGCGGCCTGACCACTTTCGCCAATTTTTTGCTGCTGCGCCCAGGCGAAACAGCCACCCAGCAATATGCCTATCAACTGCCGGCAGTAACTACCACTGCCGCAGATGGCGCGCAGACATACCGGCTGCAGTGGCGGAAGCAGCCCGGCACGCGCCCGCAGCCCATCCAGGTCACAGTTACCCTGCCGGCAGGCGCGCAGGTCATCTCAACGTTGCCGGCAGATGCCCAGATAAACGGCCAGACAGTCACCTTTGACCTGTCGCTCACCACAGATGTGGACATTTTTGTGACGTACCGGTAAGATAACCGATCTACTGCCTGTTACACCATACGTAGCGGCAAAAGGGCAATATGATAAAAACCAGAAGGATATTGGTGCTGCTTTTAAGTTGGGGACTTTTAGGGATAGGGCCTGTCTACGCCAGTACCAGCTACCAGACTATTCCCACCCGCACGCCTACGCCTGTACCGGTGTCCACTGCTACTAACCAGCCTCAACCCACATCCCCTCCTGGCGGCAACAATACGCCTGCTCCCGTGCCCACGGTAGCCGCCACGCCGGAGGCCACGGCTACCGTGTTTGACCTGGCGCCTACGCCAGAAGGCGGGTACTGGCCCACGGCTGAACCCTGCGCGCTGCCCACAGCCCAATCGCTGTCATCCCTGGTCAATGTTCGCCGCGGACCAGGACAGGATTACGAAATTTTTACGCAGATGGTCTATTTCGAAGTTCACCCTATTGTAGGGCGCAGCGCTAACGCCCCCTGGTGGCAAATTCAACTCCTGGACGGTACGCCCGGTTGGGTGGCTGATGTGGCGGTAGTGGTGCACGGCAACATTGGATTGGCGCCGCTGGTGGATTCCCCGCCGCTTGCCGGCAGCACGCCCACGCCTGGCCCCCAGTGGAACCCCACCCCGAACCCGACCTGTCCTCCTGTGCCCACAGCCACTGCCACGCCCACCCATGCGCCAGCCACAGCCACATCACCCCTGGCCACGACCACAACGACGGCTACTGCCGCGCCTGTAGTGACGGCGACAGGCACTCCTACCAGTGCGCCACCCACGGCTGCTCCTTCGCTGACGAGCACAGCGACAGTGGCTAATGAGGCCGTGCCGGCAGCGGCCACCGCCGCGCCCCTGGTGGAGCCTGCTAGCGCCGGCAGCGAGTCACCCTGGCTGCTTTATGGCGGGGCTGTCTTATTACTTGCCGGCATTATCACCTTCATCATGCGGGTGCGCCGGCAGTGATGGGTATGTGACCTGCCAAAAGAGATAGAGGTAAACTGCATACCCTCTATCTCTTTTCAGGCATGATCATGTGGCAGAGGGTCTACCTTAATTATCCTGCAGGACGGTAATGTTCGTGGAAACGTATCTGCCGCCCGGCGCCACATCGGGATCATATTTGGCGGTGGCTCGGACATGAATCCCGTTTTGGAATGCGGTGACAGGCACGAGCGTGCCGTCATCATAGAAGGTTTCGGCCAACGCCTGGCCCAGAATACGATAGCGCAAAGTACCATCGGTCGGCAACACCAGGTACTCTGGGGCGGTTACCGGCGTCAGATTTAGACTCATAACGATGCCATCTATAATAAATTCTTCACCGCTTTGGGCATACTCCAGATCGGGATTAATCACCAGACCTGTGTCGGGGTCAACTTCCGCCGCAGGCGTGGCCTCGCCGCCATCGGATGTGTTGCCGCCGCCACAGGCAGCCAGCAGAGCAGCCAGGACCAGAAGAATGAATAGCTTTTTCATGGTTTGTCTCCTTTTGTGATTCTTGTTGAACTTCATGTTTACATATCTTAACTGTCGCACTATGATAGATACAAATTGCGTAGGGGCAACAAACAATTTCCAGACTGGAGCGCGCGCTTCCTCCAATTCTGATGGAGTAATAAACATAAGCTATGAAAGGCCCACAATCTGATACAGTTGCCGGCATTCTATTTACCGACGAATACCAGTTAACCATGGCCCAGTTGTACTTTCGCTATGGCCTGCACGAAAAGAGTGCCCAGTTCGATCACTTTTTTCGCAGCTATCCCAACTACGGCGCTCACCAGGCCGGATACTGCGTTAATGCCGGTCTGGAATGGCTGCTGCAATGGATGGAAAATGCCCGCTTTTATCCGGCGGATATCGAGTATCTGCGCACCCAGACATCGCAAACGGGTACGCCCCTCTTCCAGCCGGATTTTTTGCAATACCTGAGCCAGCACGGTCATTTTGGCGACATCACCATTGATGCTATTCCTGAAGGTCGGGTTGTTCACGCCAACGTTCCCCTGACAGTAGTCCAGGGACCGCTGGCAATGGCCCAAATCCTGGAAACCTCGCTGCTCAACCACCTCAATTACCAGACCTTGATCGCTACCAAAGCCTCCCGCATTCGCGCCAGCGGGCGCGGTCAGGTAATCCTGGAATTTGGTTTGCGGCGCGCTCAGGGCTTTGGCGGCAATGCCGGCGCCCGCGCCGCTTTAATCGGCGGCGCGCACTACACCTCCAACGTCGGCGTGTCGCACGTGCTGGGCTTTCCGCCGAAAGGTACGCACGCCCACAGCATGGTTCAGGTCTTCATGACCCTGGGCGGCGGCGAACTGGAAGCATTTCGCGCCTATGCGGACGTTTATCCTGATGATTGTCTGCTTCTTGTTGATACCATTGACACCTTACAGAGCGGCGTGCCCAATGCCATCCGGGTCTTTGAGGAACTTCGTCGCCGCGGTCATCGCCCTATCGGTATCCGCCTGGATTCGGGCGACCTGGCTTACTTGAGTATCCAGGCAGCCAGAATGTTGAATGCCGCTGGCTTTGCGGATACAGTGATTGTGTTGTCCAATCAATTGGACGAACTGACCATTATGCAAATCCTGGCTCAAATTGAAATGGAAGCCCCCCGCTATGGCCTGGAGGCGGATGCTCTGGTTAAGCGCCTGACCTTTGGCGTAGGCACAAACCTGATCACGTCTTTAGGCAGTCCGGCGTTGGGCGGCGTCTACAAGCTGGTGGCGCTGCAGGAGCGTGATGGGCGTTGGCTGCCGGCAATTAAAATATCGGAGACGCCCGCCAAAACCCCCAATCCGGGGAACAAGCGCGTCTGGCGCATTTATGATCA
>CAZDSN010000408.1:0-4498 GCA_964507675.1 uncultured Ardenticatenaceae bacterium
AGCGCGCCAGTTTAAGGGAGGGGGAGGAATAATTAATTGGTGAATGGGTGAATTGGTGAATGGTTAACGGGCAGGTTAGCCACTCGCTCTGCAAAGCGGCTTCTCAGCCGCTTTTGTTTTTTTCTGCTGTTTGATGAGCAGCGTCATGACCGATGGGTGACGTTTGGCACTGAGGAGGGGAGAAAGGGCGTGGTAGGCTTTGGAAACAGGAGGCATTTGTGGCGGCGAGGAGGACAGCTACAGCGCGTTGAGAAGGAGTAGGGTATGCACGAACTGGTGGTAACAGAGAATATTTTGGAAATTGCGTTGCACCATGCACAGACGGCGGGGGCGCAGCGAGTGACGGATTTGCACATTGTGTTGGGCGAGTTGTCTTCCTTTGTGGATGATTCGATCCAGTTTTATTGGGATTTTGTGAGCGAAGGGACGGCGGCGGCGGGGGCGGCGCTGCATTTCCGGCGCGTGCCGGCAGAAATGATGTGCCAGGACTGCCACCATCAGTTCAGCCCGCGGCAAAATCTGACCTGCCCGATCTGCGGCAGCGAATATGTGCGGGTGGTCAAAGGGGAGGAGTTTTATCTGGAAGCGATTGACGTAGATACGGATGCGGACAATACGGCAGGCATTGAGCAGGGCAATGGGTAAACGGATACAGGTGGTAGAGAATATTATGGGGGCGAATGAGCGGCTGGCTGCCGGCAACCGGCAACTGCTGGACGCGGCTGGCGTGGTGGGGTTGAACCTGATGGCCTCGCCAGGGGCAGGCAAAACCAGTCTGATTGAGCACACCATCCGGCGGTTGGGGCAGGCAGTGCGGCTGGCGGTGGTGGATGGGGATATTGCCACCAGTATTGACGCCGACCGGGCGGCGGCGGCCGGGGCAATGGCTATCCAGATCAACACGGGCGGGGAGTGCCATCTGGATGCGGTGATGCTGCAAGCGGCGCTGGGGCAATTAGATTTGGATGCCCTGGATTTGCTGATAGTGGAAAACGTGGGCAACCTGATTTGCCCGGCTAACTTCGCGTTGGGCACGCACAAAAGCGTGCTGATCGCCTCTATTCCCGAAGGGGATGATAAACCGTACAAATATCCAGGCATGTATCGGGGGGTAGATGCTTTGGTAATCAATAAGATTGATTTGCAGCCTTATATTGCGTTCGACATGGATTACTTCCGGCGGGGCGTGGCGGCGTTGAACCCAGGGCTGGCGACGTTTCCCCTTTCCTGTCGCACTGGCGAAGGGCTAGAGGCGTGGCTGGATTGGGTGTTGGCACAACTAAAGCATAGCGCAGGGCTGCCGCCGGGCGGCTAAGGATTGGCGGGCAAGATGCCCGCGCCACGTGAAGAGAATGGGTGATTTGAGCGGGACGCGCATTCACATTACGGGGGTGGTGCAAGGGGTAGGCTTCCGTCCGTTTGTGTATGGGCTGGCGCAGCGGCTGCAGTTGACGGGGTGGGTGCGGAATACGTCGGCGGGGGTGGATATTGAGGCTGACGGGCGGGCGGAAGCGCTGCACGCTTTTGCGCAAGCGCTGCAAGGGGAACTGCCGCCGCTGGCGCGGATTGAGGAGATGGCGATCAGCTACCAGCCGGCGAATGGCTTTACCCGCTTTGAAATTGTGCATTCGCAGCCGGTGGCTGAGGCGTTCCAACCGGTGGCGGCGGACACAGCGGTGTGCGCTGATTGCCTGCGCGAACTTTTTGACCCCCATGACCGGCGCTACCGCTATCCTTTTATCAACTGCACCAACTGCGGGCCCCGTTTTACGATTATCCAGGGGATGCCGTATGACCGTCCCCAAACAACGATGGCCCCGTTTGCCATGTGCCCAACGTGCGCGGCGGAGTATGGGAATCCGCTGGACCGGCGTTTCCACGCGCAGCCAACGGCGTGTCCGGTTTGCGGACCGCGCATTTGGCTGGAGATAAGTGGACAGTGGTCAGTCGTCAATAAAGGGGAAGCAGCGGTGCAGGCAGCGCGGGCGCGGCTGCAAGCGGGCGAGATTGTAGCGATTAAGGGGTTGGGTGGGTTTCATCTGGCGTGCGACGCCACCAATGAGGCGGTAGTGGCGGAACTGCGGCGGCGCAAGCGGCGGCAGGAGAAGCCGCTGGCGGTGATGGTGGCGGACGTAGACACGGCAGCGCGGCACTGCGTGTTAGACGAGGGGGGAAAGGCTCTGCTGACCGGACGGGAGCGGCCTATTGTTTTGCTGCGGCAGCGGGCGGATTCGACCATTGCCGCCGGTGTGGCCCCCTACCAGCAGGATTTGGGGGTGATGCTGCCGTATACGCCGCTGCATTATTTGCTGCTGGAAGCGGCGCCCGGCTTCCCCGAAGCGCTGGTGATGACCAGCGGCAACCTGAGCGAGGAGCCGATTGTCAGCGATAATGAGGAAGCGCGGCAGCGGCTGGCGGGGTTGGCGGACGTTTTTTTGCTGCATGACCGGCGGATTGAGGTGCGGTGCGACGATTCGGTGGTGCGGCCCATGCCGGCATCTTCCCTCACCCCTTCCCGCCGAATACCCATCCGCCACGCACGGGGATATGCGCCTGAGCCGCGGCGGCTGCCGTGGCCGGGGCCACAACTGCTGGCAACGGGGGCGGAGTTAAAGAATACGTTTTGCCTGACCCGCGACCAGTACGCTTTTTTAAGCCACCACATCGGAGACATGGAGAATTACGAGACGCTGCAAGCGTTTGAGCGAGCGGTAGGGCATTATGAGCGGCTGTTCCAGATCAAGCCGCAGATAATAGCCCACGACTTGCACCCCGACTACCTGGCGACGCGGTATGCGCTGGCGCGGGCGGAGGCGGAAGGGCTGCCCACAGTAGGCGTACAGCACCACCACGCGCACATTGCGGCGGTGATGGCCGAACATGGGCTGCCTGGAGATCGGCCCGTGATTGGCGTGGCTTTTGACGGCACAGGATATGGGGATGATGGGGCGGTGTGGGGAGGCGAATTCATAATTGTCGATTACGGTGGGTATGAGCGGGCGGCGCATCTGGCGTATGTACCGCTGCCGGGGGGAGAGAAGGCGATCCGCGAACCGTGGCGGATAGCGCTGGCCTGGCTGGCGCAGGCAGGCGTTCCCTGGCGCGAAGAGCTGCCGCCGGTGGCGTATGCGCGGCGGCAGGCGCAGGGCGATCTGGTTTTGACGGCGCTGCGGCGGCAACTGGCGTCCGGGCTGAATGCGCCACTGACTTCCAGCATGGGGCGGCTGTTTGATGCGGCGGCAGCGCTGATTGGGGTGCGGCAGGCGGTGAGTTATGAGGCGCAGGCGGCAATAGAGTTGGAAGCGCTGGTTGACCCGGCCATCGAGGAAGCGTACCCGTTTGCCTGGCAAGGGAAAACAGTGGATATGGGGCCGGCGCTGGCGGAGATGGTAAAGGAGTGGGTGGCGGGCGTGCCGGCATCTACCCTGTCCGCCCGTTTCCACAACACCGTGGCGGCGCTGACGGCGGCGGTTTGCCGGCAACTGCGGCAGCAGTATCAGAGGCAAGCGGTGGCGTTGAGTGGGGGCGTTTGGCAGAATGCGACGCTGCTGCGGCGGACATTACAGGCATTGGCAGCGGATGGGTTTACAGTTCATGTGCATGAAACCGTGCCCACCAATGATGGCGGGCTGGCGCTAGGGCAGGCAGCGGCAGCGGCGTGGCAGCAGCGGGTGAGGTGAACATCATCACAGATCTCGCAGATTTATTTTTTGGGCAGTAGCGCCGGCTTCCAGCCGGCTGAGCTTGCCGAAGGAATAGATGAAAATAATCAGAATCAGGATTTCGCCGATGACGCAGATTTTTGAAGCATGAGCGGGTTGCCAACCCACCCTACGGCGTTAGAGACGTTGCATTGCAACGTCTTTACGAAGGAGCGGCGGCGCGTCATACCCGTCCTGAGCTTGCCGAAGGAATCAATGAAAATTTGTAGGCGTGGACAGGTTGGCAACCTATCCTACATTTTTCTCCGCGTCCTCCGCACCCCGCGTAAGCGGACTGCCGCGTGAATCTATTTTCGAAGGAGGTTGATTATGTGTCTGGGGGTTCCGGGAAAGATTGTAGACAGGTATGAGGTTGATGGGCTGCCGATGGGGAAGGTGGATTTCGGCGGGACAGTGCGGGAGGCGTGCCTGGCGTATGTGCCGGAGGCGGAGGTGGGGGATTACACGGTGATTCACGTGGGGTTTGCCATCAGCCGCTTGAGTGAGGAAGAGGCGCAGGCAACGTTGGAAATGCTGCGGGAGATTATGCAATTGGAGGAGGAGATTGGGCCGGCAGGCGGTCTGTGAGGGCTTTCTGAAGGCGTTGGCAGGCATGAGGGCTAGGGATTCCTCAAGGCTGTCGCCTTCGGAATGACAATTTATTACCCAACTAATTTTTCAACCTCCAAGAAGCCGGCTGGAAGCCGGCGCTACGGAGGCAATAAGGCGGTGAGGGTTAGCGATGAAGTATGTGACGGAGTACCGGGATGCAGCGTTGGTAGGGGCGGCGCTGCGAG
>CAZDSN010000409.1:0-4483 GCA_964507675.1 uncultured Ardenticatenaceae bacterium
CACTCTGCCATGATCCCCATTCACCTGACTCCTGACGCCAGCAGGGGTTGGGCGTGGCAGACGGAACTACCTGTGGACAGCGCCGGCAATCTGTCGCTGGCGCTGTTTGCCCCGGATGGCGCGACGTGGGACATTTCTATCCAGCCGCCTGGCGGGGCGCGGCAGCCCCTGGCCGCCCTGGCCGGCGCGGGGCAGCCGGCCAGCTTCGGGATCAACGCCTGGCAGTACCCAGGCGTCTTCTATACGCTGCCCGATGCGCCGGCCGGTGCTTACCATCTCCAGATTACGGCCGGCGCCAACACAGGCCAGCGTGACGGTTTGCCAGATGGCTATATGGCCGTGGCCGGGGACAGCCCATACCGCCTGTATACGCATTTGAGCAGCTTCAATCTACTGGCAGGCCAGCAAGTCGGCCTGGTGGGCTACGTCTACCGTGACAATGGGCAACGGGCTCGACCATCAGCGGTAGCGGGGGTGGTGCGAGATGCCGGCATCACCCTTCACCTGCCCGACGGTTCCGTGCAGCGTGTGCCCATGCTGGATGACGGCCAGCACGCCGATGGTGCGGCCCATGATGGCGTTTTTGGAGGCCTTTTTACAGCGGCGCAAACAGGCGACTATACGGCGCAGGTGTTGGTACACGGCGTGACGCCCGCCGGTCGGCCCTTTGTGCGCAGCAGCGCACACGCCTTTCCCATCATTGCCCCCACACTCACCCTGGATGGCAGCCCTGCTCAGGCGCAGGTCGTTGACGACAGCCGCTGGCGTATCAATCTCACCGCCGCGCCGTTGGCAGGGGCCGCGGCCCCCCTCAGCAGAGTCAACCTCTTTGCGGAAGTGTGGGGCAGCCAGCCTGACGGGCAAATGGCGCCAGTGGCCTGGATAGAGGGAATCGTGCAGCCAACGCCAACGGCTGCCGGCGCACAGCTTTCACTGAGCCTGGATGGTCGCTGGCTCGCGCGCGCCCAGGCGGCTGCTCCCTTTGAACTGCGCCGGGTACGACTGCAAGATGTGAACACGCACATTCCCCTGGCTGTAGTAGAGAGTATGCCGCTGCTGGCGGAGCAACTGCCGGCCACAGCCTGGCAGCCCGCCGGGCCAATTACCGAAGATATGCTCACCGGGCCGCGCCCAACGACAGCCGTCAATACGCCCGAAGCCGGCAGCGTGTTGATGCTCATTCATGGCTACTGCTCCAACAGCGTCTGGCCTACGGCTAATTTCACCAACTACACGCTGTTTCAAGATTACAACCAGAACCGCAGCCACGATGAATTTGCACAGTTGATCGGCAGCTATGGGGCGCAGTTCGACTCATTTGGCGCGGTGGCCCACAGCCAGGGAGGCGCGGCCTCCCTACACCTGTATACTTTCTATTGGAGCGGTCTGAATTACGCTACCGGTCCCCGCTTGATTCAAAGCGTGGGCACGCCCTATCAAGGCACGCCGCTGGCGGGCAATCTGGCGCTTTTGGGCCAGATATTTGGCGTGGGCTGTGGCGTCAATTTTGATCTGACTTACGAGGGATCGGCGATATGGTTGGCGAGTATTCCCCCCGAGAAGCAGGGTTATGTGTATTACTACACAACATCCGACAAAGACGTGTGGTGGCGCTGGGACTTCTGCAATCCGGTCACTACCATATTCCTGGACGATCCAGACGATGGCGTGGTAGAACAGTGGTCAGGACAGCTTTCTGGGGGACATAACATGGGACACAAACAGGGGTGGTGTCACATTGATTCCTGGGTGATGCGCGATCCGGGTCAAACCCTGGATGCCAGCCGCAACAGCGTTATGAACGCTAACGCCGCCCGCTAAAACAGTAGGGGTTATAGCTCCGCCGCAGGCGGAGCTATGACCCCCTTTCAGAGTAGTTTGAGGCAAACAAGAGATAACAAAAGTCTGGCAGACTCTTGTTATCTGGTTCGTCTATAGGGCAGTGCGGAAGGCTTTTTCTTCGAGGAGCTTGCTCAGACTTTTGTTTTGGGCTGTCCACAACCCCACCAGGCCGATTTTCAACTCGTACAGGGTGGTGGCTTCGCTGCTGAACTCACGCATAATGTCTCGTTCTACCAGATGGGTGAGGCCGGCAGTTACTTCAGTGGGAGTCAGGTGGATGCCATAGTCAGCCAGGTATTGTTGCAGGTCGGCCGGGCGGAAGGGGAGGTCACGGTCCATCAAGTGCGCCACAGCCGTGAGCAGCGCACGCTCGGTGGGGGTAGAGCGCTGCCAGATGTAGGCAAAATGCACTTCGCCCAGGCGCAGCATCTCTTCCAGGCCGGCATTGACATCGTTGATGGTCACATAGCCGCTGCCCTCACTGTTAGCGCGGTTAACCAGGGTGTAGCAGACCAACTGCAAAAAGTAAGGATGCCCGGCGGTGACGCGCAAAATCTTGTCCAGGGCCAGGTCGTCGTAAATGAGATTGGGGGCCACCGGCTCCGTGATCAGGCGGATGGCAGCCTCGCGGTCCAGAAAATCAATCTGGCGGTAGAGGGCTATGTTGAACAGCACTGACCAATAATCGGTGGTCATCTCTTCCAGGCGGCGCGTGCCGGCAAAAACAAATCCAAGTCCCTCGCCATGCTGCATCATATGCCGCAGATAGGTGAACAGTGTAGGCGGCAAAATGCCATCGTTTACCAGATTCTCAAACGCCTCAAACTCATCAAAAACGAGCAGGAAAATCGTATCGGGGGGGGCGACGGCGTGGGCGGCGGGCAGGAACTGCCGCTCGAACATGCGCGTGGGCTGGGTCAGCCACACTTCTGGCTCTGGCACCAGGAGGTCAATACCTCGCGCCGCCAGAGCATCGGAGATAAGCCAGGCCAGATCGTGAAAAAATGCCGGCATCCCCGGCGTCACCCCCAGCGATTGGCAGTCAATATAGACAGGCAGCACGTGCGGCGGCATGCGCTCTTCCAGCCGCAGCAAAGCAGAAGTCTTGCCTGTGCGCCGCTGCCCCATCAAGATCAGCACGTTGCGCTCGGTGTGCCTGGCCACGTTATCGGCAATAAACTGGAATAGATCCTCGCGCCCATAAAATAATATGCTGTGGCGGCGTAGCGGCGTCCCCGGCAGATAGGGGTTGGCAATGGGGGTGAACTGGCGCGCAGGAGAGAGTAAATGGACCATATCGCCAAAGGCCATTGTTTTGCCCTGCTGGTGGCGATCATCATACGTGACCTGAAATACAGCGCGGAAGCGGTCTTCCACGCGAGGCTTAATACCCACTTCCACCTGGCGGGTGCGGCCCGGGGGCAAGATGGGGATGTGAATGGGGCCGTTTTGGGTTTCGTAGGCCGGATCCTCAGCCAGTCGCAGGGTAATATTCTCAGCGGCGGCCCGGCCAAAATTCCCTACTTCCAGGGCTACCACAATGCCGCTGGGCTGGGGCGCCAGGCGGCGCGTCTTTAAGGTGACGGCAATTTGGGCCTGTCCGCGTAATTCCTCGATAGCCGCGCTGACCAGGCCATCCCAACGGCTGGCGATGGCCCCCACAATTAAGGTAGAAATACGCGCCGGCCAGTTTACCAACTGCTCCTGCAACTGCCGGATCAAAACCTGCGCCTCATGCAAATAAACCAGCCGGTCGTCAGACAAATCCACCCGTTCGCTGTCGCGCAGGGCGGTGAGAATGGGCAGCAGCGCGGCCATAGCGGGCATGGCTTCCGTGGCATTGTCTCCCTGCATTTCCAGAAGCTGCATCAACTGTGGCCGCAGCAAACTGCTCTCAGTGATGGTGGGCGCTTCCAACAGGGCCAGACCCTGCCGGCAATTTTGCTGCCACAACTCCAGGTTTTCCCAGGGCAAACCCAGAGTAGCGACTTCATCCAGAGCCGTATTGATGATTGTCAAAGCAGCTTCCGGGCGGTCAGCCAGTAAAAACAGCCCATCGGTCAGACTGGCGACCAGCCTGTTGTTGTCCTGGCGCGCCTGGTTGCCCAGATTCAGCAGAAAATCAGGGGAGCCTTTGCGACGGTTGTACTGCACGGCCAACAGGTCCAGGGTACGCTGTGGGTGCTGTTTTATCTGCCGGTAGCAGCGGCGAGCATGGCGCGGCAGCGAGCGATTGTAACGCATCCAGATGAAACTAGTGGACACGGCGGCCGCCGCCAGCAAGATGCCCGCGCCCAACCAGTTTGATGAGGTTTCCAGCGGAATTGACGGGATGCCCGGCAGCGGTCCCACGATGCCCGTTTGTGATTCATCGGTATAAGAAAAGCGGTAGAGCAGCCCATTCGTTGCCAGGCGGGGATCAACGCCCCAAAATACCGTGCCCACGCCGTTGACCGTGCGCGTGCCCTGCGCCTGCCATATGCCCGTCTCGGCGTTGTAAACTTCTAGCAGCACCCGTACCAGGTCATTTTCCACGTCTTTGACGGAGACGTAAACGCTGTATTGTCCGGCTTCTGCTTCTGTCTGGGGATTGATGACCAGAGGAGGGCGATTGACTTGAGACCGGAATTGGTGCACCTCG
>CAZDSN010000410.1:0-4482 GCA_964507675.1 uncultured Ardenticatenaceae bacterium
CCCCCCCCCCCCCCCCCCCCCCCCCCCCCCCCCCCCCCCCCCCCCCCCCTTCTCCTATTTCACCACGCTCAAGTCAGGTCTCACCCGTACGGAAAACCCGCCTGTTCCGCAATGAGCGTCAGCAACTTGGACGAGGAACGCCGCGGCGCGTACGCGCCCGTCTCCCACTCGCTCACAGTCGGCTGGCGCACCCCCAACTCCTGCGCAAACTCAGCCTGATTCATCCCCATATGCTGCCGCAGCGCCTTGACCAACTCCGCATTCCACAAAATGATGTTCCCCTCCCGCTGCACATGGTAGACCTGCCCCGGTTTGCGGAAAGTCACTTGCTCCGCCGCCAGGTCGAGTTTTTCCACGTGGTAGCCCGCCCCCATCCACGTCGTGGCCTGCACAGCCCCCTGACGGCGATTGCTCCACCAGGCCCGCTGCGTGCGCGCCGTAGGCGGCAGCCGCTCACCCAGCAACGCCTCAATAGCTGAAAAAGTCAACGTTAACTCATCCTGGTCGCTTTGACGCAAATGCTCATAAAGGGGATGATATTTGGTGCCGCCTTTCATCTCAGAGACATCTCACCAGGAACTTTCTGTTTGCATCTGGACAAAGTTGGGTGAAGTTGGCAAATGGAGTCATGGCTTTCCTTGTAACGCAGCGCTTATACGGTAGCGAAATTGTACTGCGTGCCTGCTGCGTTTACAAATTGTCCTGCCTCAACCACTTCCTGCTGAACGGATGGGTGACAATGGCCCGCCTGACCGCTGACCACTCGCCACTATTTTCTCCCCTCTTCCCTCTGACTTCTTCCTTTTGCTTTCTCCGCATCTTTTAAGCGCGCTTCTGGCGTGGGTGACCCTGCCAGGTTTGCCAGCAGTTTGCGCGCCATCCGGCGCAGCGCCGAACGGCTGCGCGCCCACCAATACCAGGGAGACCGCCGCCAACTGTCTGCCTCGCGCGGCTGCGGCGGGGTCACATCCCACTTGATCAGCGCCGCGCCCCAACTCAAGCCGCCGCCAAACCCGACAAAAACGAGATTGTCGTCAGGCTTCAATCGCCCCGCTTCTACCGCTTCGCACAACGCCAGCGGAATAGAAGCGGTGGACGTATTGCCAGCCCGATCCAGGTTCACGTAAAACAGATCGGAGGACACTTTGAGGCGTTTGGCTGCCGCTTCAATAATGCGGGCGTTCGCCTGGTGCGGCACAATCAGGGAAATGTCATCCAGCGTCATCTCCGCCTTTTGCAGCACGTCCTGCACCGATTCCGCCATCACGCGCGTGGCAAAGCGAAACACTTCCCGCCCGTTCATATTGATGGTATCTGGATGGTGACCGTTGGCGGAAAAGCCAACCCCCACCGTGGGCACAGGACGCGCGCCTGCTGCCTTCAAATACAACAATTCCCCCCCCGATCCATCAGACCTCAGCGTGGTGGACAACACGCCGCCAGGGACGCTGGACCCTTTCAAGACGACCGCGCCCGCGCCGTCGCCAAATAGAATACAGGTGCCGCGGTCGGTCCAATCCACAATGCGGGACAGCGTTTCGGCGCCGATGACGAGGGCGGTGTTAATGGAACCGCAGGCGATGGCGCTAGAGGCCATGCTCAAGCCATAGATGAAGCCCGAACAGGCCACGCTCAGGTCAAATGCGCCGGCATGGGACGCGCCCAATAAGTCCTGTACCTGGCAAGCCGACGCCGGGAAAACATACTCAGGCGTGGAGGTGGCCACAATGATCAGGTCAACCTGCGAGGGCAGGATGTTGGCCACTTCTAAGGCGCGCACGGCGGCGCGAAAGGCCATGTGCGTTGTTGTCTCGCGCACATTGGCGATACGCCGCTCCTTGATGCCCGTGCGAGAATAAATCCATTCGTGCGATGTGTCTACCTTCCGCGCGATTTCTTCGTTGGTCAGAATCTTTTCAGGCCAGTAACTACCCCAGCCGACTATATGTGCATATTTCATTTTTTTCACCACCCAGGCCGCCAGGCCCTACCGGGTTGAGCCTGTGGCAATAATTGCCAGTTGCGTTTTCCATGACAGTTCAGGCATTAGACAGTGGCTGCAGGCATGGCTGCCAACTCATTAATACGACAGCCGCCTGTGCCTTCGCGGGAATCATGAAACGGGGATGTGTGGGAGTATGTCAGTCTACACGGCAAACCGCCAACCACCGCCTGTTAGACAGCGGCTGCCGGCATTTTGTGAACAATTTCTGATGATCATAACCCCCAACCGCCGGTTTTGTTGCGCCCCGGTTTTGCCTCCGTATAATTTCCCCCTATGCGTAGACTATTTTCATTGTTTTGGCTGCTGCTGGCTTTGACCGCGTGCAGCCTGGGGGAACAGAGCCAGGTTATCGCCCCCCAAATCATTACCGTCGCGCCCCCTGATACCGCGTATGCCAATCTGGCTGCCTTCACCCAGGCAGAGCCGCCGCCGCGCGATCTGGCAGACCTGACGCGCCGTTTTCGCGGCGTGCGCGAACTGCCTGCCGTGGCCCATGCCAACGCGCCAGTATACCAGGTAGGCGACATCATTCCGTTCTGGATTAAGAACCATGACGACGAGGTCAACCAGCAGATCGAGGCGCGGCTGGTTTATCGTTCTGACGCCCTGAACCTGTGGTTGCAACTGGGCCAGAATGTACGCCAGAGCAAGCTGCATGAAGCGGCGCGGCGGTTGGAAGAAGAGATTTTACCGCGCAACTGGGCCCTGTTCGGGCACGAATGGCAGCCAGGGATAGATGGGGACAATCGCGTCAATATCTTGCACAGCCCTGACCTGGGCAATGGCGTGGTGGGCTACTTTTCAGCGGCAGACGAGTTTGTCACGGCGGTCAATCCCTATTCTAACCAGATGGAAATGCTGTACATCAACCTGGAAAATGCGCCCATTGGCAGCCAGCCGTATTATGAAGTAGTGGCGCATGAGATGGCGCACATGATTCACTGGCACAACGACCAAAATGAGTCCGCCTGGGTGGAGGAAGGGTTGGCGGTGCTGGCAGCGTATTTGAACGGATTCAACGACGCCGGCTTTGACGATTCGTTTGCCGCCCAGCCAGATGTGCAGTTGAATGATTTTAGTCAGTTTGACGGCTTGAGCGGGGCGCATTATGGGGCGTCGTTTCTGTTTGCCGCTTATTTTCGGGATCGCCTGGGGGATGACGCCTTGCGGGAGTGGATTGAGCAGGCGGAGAATGGGATTGCCGGCATTAACGCCATCCTTCCCGTCGCCGGCATAACCCACTTTGACGCCCTTTTTGCCGATTGGGTGGTAGCCGTTTACTTGCAAAGCATTGAGCGTGGCACAGGCGTCTACGCCTATGACGACCTGGCCGTGCCCGAAATCAAGGCAGCCAATGAGCACGACCGTTTTCCTGTCCAGGAGACAGGCGTCGTGTCGCAATATGGCGTGGATTACCTGACCATTGCCAGCGACCAGCCCGTCACCGTGGTTTTCACAGGAACCCAACAAGTCAACCTCTTTGATGTAGCGCCTTACAGCGGCAGCTATTACTGGACCAGCTATCCAGCGGATAACGGCGACATGACGCTGACGCAGGCGTTTGACCTGACGGGCCTGTCACGAGCGACTTTGAAATTCCGCGCCTGGTACGAGATGGAATCCGGGTGGGATTACGCTTACGTGGCTGTCTCGGACGACGATGGCTTTAACTGGCAGCCGCTGCCCACCCAGGACGCCACCTTGACCAACCCCCAGGGCAACAGCTACGGCGCGGCGCTGACAGGCATCAGCGGCGGCGGTGAAACGCCTGCCTGGACAGAGCAGACGGTAGATTTATCCGCCTATGCCGGCAAATCTGTGCTGGTGCGGTTTGAATACGTGACGGATCAGGCGGTGCACCTGGCGGGCTTTGTCCTGGACGACATCAGCATCCCCGAACTCAATTTCTACGACGATAGCGAGACGGACGGCGGCTGGCAGGCAGCCGGCTTTG
Organism: uncultured Ardenticatenaceae bacterium; assembly: GCA_964507675.1. Classification (GTDB taxonomy): domain Bacteria; phylum Chloroflexota; class Anaerolineae; order Promineifilales; family Promineifilaceae; genus JAGVTM01. Next base: position 3,960 of record CAZDSN010000410.1, read on the forward strand.
TGCGCCACAGCAACGTGCTGCCGCAATCGTTTCTGGCGCAGTTGATCTTGCTCAGCGCAGTAGAGGTGCGACTGCAGCCGCTGTCGCTGGACGAGCAGCAGCGGGGGGAGTGGCTGCTGCCCTTGAACAAGGAATTTGACCAGGCGGTGTTGGTTATTGCCGGCAGTACGCCAGTGACGACGATGCCGGCATCCTACGCCTACGAACTCCGCCCCACAGGACCAGAATGAACCCACCCCGTTCGCGCACGCCCTTACTTCTCTTTGCCGGCTGCCTGACGCTGTTTATTTGTCTGGTTTGTGGCAGTCTCCTCAGCCTGAGCGCCGCCGTCTTCATTGGGCAGCGCCTGCAGGCAAACCGCCCGGCGACCATAACGCCCCAGGTCATTGTGGTTGCTCCTTCTACCAGCACGCCCACGCTGTCGCCCAGCCCCACCCTGCCGCCTTCGGCTACCCCATTCCCCGATGCTCCCACGCCGACGCCCACCTCCTGCGGGCGATCATCGGGGGGCCCCGGGACCCGG
>CAZDSN010000411.1:0-4475 GCA_964507675.1 uncultured Ardenticatenaceae bacterium
GACCTCCTACTTTGTTCCCCTATTATCCATCAACAAAAAGACCGCGCACCCGGGTGACAACTGCGGGGATGGGGGAATGCCGGCATAATCATAGAAAAGAACATGATGGGTCTCTAGGATTTCGTGGGGTTTTGTCATTCTAAGCGAGGCGAAGAATCTCTACGCCTCTGGGATGCTTCACTTCGTTCAGCAGGACAGGTTCGTTGCCCCCTGAGATCCGAAAGAGCCTGAAATTATTGGTCTCTCTCCGGCGAACTGGTACAATAGCTACTCATGACGCACTGCGTAGTGAGCTGCTCTGGCCCAGGTTGGGGGGCCAGTTCCTTGCCAGTTTTCCGTTGTTCTACCCGCGCCATCCAGGTAGGATGACTATGCCTGCGCACCTGGCGTGTTGACACCGCCAATTGCGAGATAAGGTAACTACTAAGCCGCTCTGGAATTTCACCGCCAAGACGCGAAGATGGCTAAGAAAACCAGGGAACCCTGGCGTCCTTTGTGTCTTCGCGGTAAGTAGATACGGGATTAAGGTAAAAAAACATGCTGACCACCGTCGAGAAAATCCTGTTTACCCTGTTACTCCTTGCTTCCCTGTCAGCCGGCTACATGGCTTTCGAGCGCATGGTCAAAATCATCCTGCGCGGCGAGGGGGAACTGCGCCTGGATGAGCTGCCCAAACGGCTGCTCAAAGGCGCCGTGGCCCTGGCGACCCAGGGGAATATCCTCAAGAACCGCAAGATCACGTCCCTTTTCCATTACGCTGTGGCCTGGGGCTTCATTTTCTATGGGCTGGTCAACGTGGTGGATGTGGTGGAAGGGTTTGTGCCCAACTTTCACTTTTTGGGGGATACGGTTTTTGCCGGCATCTACCGCCTCCTGGCCGACCTTCTGAGCATTGGCGTGCTGGTGGGCGTTGCCTACTTCCTCACCCGCCGCTTCATCGCCCGCGACAAACCGCTGCAAATTCGGGAAAACGTCAAGGTTTATCCGCGGGCGCGGCAGGGGGGCATTGCCCGCGACTCCTTCATCGTCGGCTTCTTCATCCTGTTCCACATCGGCGCCCGCTTCACCGGTCAGAGCCTCTTGCTGGCCCGTGAAGGCAGCGACCTGTGGCAACCGTTTGCCTCCCTGGTCTCCGGCTTGTGGGCTGGCGCCTCCCCCGCCGCCCTTACCGTTGGCTGGCACGCCGCCTGGTGGCTGGCGCTCGGCCTGATTCTCCTCTTTATCCCCTACTTCCCCTCCACCAAACACGCCCACCTGTTTATGGGGCCCATCAACTTCATGACCCGCCCCGAACGCACCGCCCTGGGCGCGCTGGACCCGCTTAACTTTGAAGATGAGTCTATTGAGCAGTTTGGCGTGGCTACGCTGACCCAACTGCCCAAGACGCAAATCCTGGACGCCTTCGCCTGCATCATGTGTAACCGCTGCCAGCAGGCTTGCCCCGCCTATAACACGGGCAAGGAACTATCCCCGGCAGCCATTGAAGTCAACAAGCGTTACTTCATCCGCGACCATATGGCTGGCCTGGCGGCGGGCGCTGCAGACACCATCCCCCTGATGGATTACGTCATCTCCGCCAGCGCCCTATGGGCTTGCACCACCTGCGGCGCGTGCATTGAGGTGTGCCCGGTGGGGAACGAGCCCATGTTCGACATCCTGCACATGCGCCAGGAGCGGGTGATGATGGAGAGCGATTTTCCTGACCAGCTCAAAGGCGCCTTTACGGGCATGGAACGCCTGAGCAATCCGTGGGGCATGACCGAAGATCGGTTGGCCTGGACGGCGCCGCTGGACTTCCAGGTTCCCACGGTGGAAGAGAATCCCGACTTTGACGTACTCTACTGGGTTGGCTGCGCGGGCGCGTTTGACCCTGGCGGGCAGGCGATTGCCCAGGCAATAGCCACCGTGCTGCACAGCGCGGGCGTCAACTTTGCCGTCCTGGGCGACATGGAAACGTGCACGGGCGACAGCGCTCGCCGCGCGGGCAACGAATACCTGTTCTTTGAGATGGCGCAGGCGAACATTGAGACGTTAAATGGCGTGGGCGCAAACAAAAAGACGATTGTGACCGGCTGCCCGCACTGCCTGCACACGCTGGGCAAGGAAAACCCGGCTCTAGGCGGCCATGATCGGGTGCTGCACCACACGCAAATGATTGCCGACCTGGTGGGTAAGGGTAAGCTGCAGCTCAATGGCAGCCGTCTGGAAAAAGTCACTTTCCACGATCCCTGCTATTTAGGCCGGCACAACGGCGTTTACGATGCGCCGCGGGAGGCCCTGGCTAAAGCGGGCATGACGCTGTTAGAAATGGACCGGCATAAGAATAATTCCTTCTGCTGCGGCGCCGGCGGGGCGCAAATGTGGAAGGAAGAGGAGCATGGGACGCAAGCGGTGAATATCAACCGCTTCACCGAAGCCAAAGGCACCGGCGCCGAAGTGCTGGCTGTCGCCTGTCCTTTCTGCGCTATCATGCTGAAGGACGCCAACCAACATGCCGGCACGCCCATGCAAGTCAAAGACGTGTCTCAAGTTGTGATGGAGGCGATGCGCGCCTGACGCCAGGCGCAGCCGCTATAGCCAAAGGGGCGCACCACCTGCGCCCCTTTTTTTTGCCTGTATGACCCTTTCCGGCCTGACAGGTACAATTCGGGGGTTGCGTTATTGCCGGCATCCGGTAAGATCAAAGCATCATACAGGGCTGCGTCTGCCTGAAGACAAGTTATTATGAAGAAGGAGAACCCATGCGCACGAGACACCCTCTGGCAATCTTTATCCTGCTGGCTTTGTTCAGCCTGACCCTAATTGGCTGTGGCGATAAATCTTATACGGAAACATTTGACTCCCTGGGCAGTTGGGGGTCCGGCGACAACGCCGACGTGACCGGAGACGTGGCTAACGGCGTCTATGAGATGTACGTCAAGGCGGATTCTGGCTTATTCTGGTCTACTGCCGGCCAGGAAGACCTGGGCGTAGGAACCTATGAACTGGAAACGACCCAAGTCGAGGGGCCTCTGGACAATGGGTATGGTTTGATGTTCCGCGTGGACGGCGAAGCCAATGACTTTCTCCTGTTCGAGATCAGCAGCGATGGTTTTGTGTGGATTGGCTGGTGCGACAATGGCTGCGAAGACGAAGCGCTGCCTCTGGTTGACGAAGGCTGGTTCGAGTCGAAGGCCATTCGTGAGGACCTGAACGTCACCAACAATTTACGCGTCGTATACGACAACAGCGAAATGGTCTTCTCCGTCAACGGCCAGGAAGTAGGGCGCGTGCTCAATAGTGATGTGGGTGACAAAATCGCCAGCGGCGATGTTGGCCTCCTGGTGGAAACGCTGGGCCAAAGCGGGGTGCGCGTAGCTTTTGACAACCTCCGCTACGCGCCCCTGGCAGAGGAGGAATAACGGAAAATGGCCGCCCGATCCCACACCGAAACCCAATCCAGCAATGGTTCCCCCCTGACCCGTGAACCGGCGGAAGCAACGACTGGCCGGAAGGAAGATATGGAAGTCGAGCTCCCTGTGCCAGCCGTCATCTTGCAAGATTACCGGCTGGCGTACCAGAGCCGTCAGGCCAGCTTGATTGGCCGGCGCGAAGTGTTGAGCGGCAAAGCCAAGTTTGGCATATTTGGCGATGGCAAAGAGGTACCCCAGGTGGTCCTGGCTCATTATTTTCGGGATGGCGACTTCCGTTCCGGTTACTATCGTGACCAAACCTTCGCTTTTGCCACGGGCATGAGCAGCATCGCCGAGTTCTTTGCCCAGTTGTATGCCCATGCAGACCTGACCGCCGAGCCGGCTACCGGCGGCCGGTCCATGAACGCTCATTTTGCCTCCCGTTTGCTTAATCCAGACGGAAGCTGGAAGAATCAAACCCGCTTGAAGAACACGACGGCAGACCTCTCCCCTACCGGCGCCCAGATGCCGCGGCTGTTGGGTCTGGGTTTTGCCTCGAAACTGTATCGCCAGCTTCCCGATCTGCAATCCCTGACCCAATTTTCTCACCAGGGGAACGAGGTTGCTTTTGGCATGGTGGGCAATGCTACCTGCGCCGAAGGCGTCGTCTGGGAAACTATCAACGCCATTGGCGTCACGCAGTGCCCGGTGGTGTTGTCTATCTGGGATGATGGTTACGGCATCTCCGTGCCCAACGATTACCAGGTGACCAAGGGGGACTTGACCGCCCTGTTGCAAGGGTTCCAGCGCACCGAGACGGAACCCGGCTTCGACGTTTACACGGTACGCGGCTGGGATTATGCCGCGCTGCTGGCGGTTTATAAGCAGGCGGTGGAGACGGCGCGCCGTGACCATGTGCCGGCTATTGTGCACGTGATTGAGGTGACGCAGCCGCAAGGACATTCCACTTCTGGCAGCCACGAGCGGTATAAATCGGCGCAGCGGCTGGCCTGGGAAGAGGAGTTTGACGGGCTCACGCGGATGCGGGCCTGGATGATCCGGCAAGGCATTGCCACCGCCGAA
>CAZDSN010000412.1:0-4469 GCA_964507675.1 uncultured Ardenticatenaceae bacterium
AACATACCTTGCCAGTACAGCAGTTGACGGGCATTCTGCCGGCAGCGGTGGACATGAGCGAGAATATGGCGATTACCTGATGAGAAAATACAGCGGTAAAGTTCGCGTTTGGGAGTTTGATGTCGGTGGCAATGATGCTACAACCTTTTGACCAGGCTTATTTGACCCTGACACTGGAAATTGAAAAGCATTTCCCCGGCTATATTGACGCTTATCTGGGGCCGCCAGCGCTGAAAGAAGAGGTGAATGCCGCCCCCAAACGCTCGCCCGCCGTTCTGCTCGACGAGTGCGCGGCGCTGCAGGCCGGCATCCCCACCGCAGACGCCATTCGCCACGCTTACCTGACTGCCATGCTGCGGGCTATTGAGACCACGCTGCGCCTGCTCAATGGGGAGTCGTTTGGTTATCTGGAGGAGGTAGCCCGCCTTTACGACATTCAACCTGCGCTCACGGATGAATCAGTCTATCTGGCGGCGCACAACGAACTGGACACACTGCTGCCTGGCAGCGGTTCGTTGGCGGAACGAAGCGAAGCGCGGCGGCAGCGGTATGAGTTGGACACAAGCCAGGTTTTGCCATTGTTGGAATTGGCGCGGGAAGAATGCCGGCAGCGCACCCGCCGTCTGATAGACCTGCTCCCTGACGAAGACATTGAGATTCGGTTGGTTAATCAGCAACCCTGGAGCGCCTACAACTGGTTTCTGGGCAATGGTCGCTCCCTGATTGAGTTCAACACCGACACCCCCATTTCCGCCCTCGGTTTGCTGGGTACGTTTGCCCACGAAGGCTATCCGGGCCACCATACCGAGGGCATCCTGAAGGAAAAGCATTTGTGGCAAGAACGGGGTTATGGCGAACAGGCCAGCTTCCTGCTGCACTCCCCCGCCGCCGTCATTGCCGAAGGGATTGCCACCACCGCCCTGGAAATCATCTTTCCCGACGACGCGCATTTTGCCTGGGCTGTTGACGTGCTGCTGGCGCAGGCGCGCATTGCTGCCGAGCCGGTTGACCTGATGCAGGGGCTGGCTCATGCCGGCCACGATCTGCGCAGCGTCAGCGCCAACGCCGCCATACTTTACCATACAGGCCAGATCAACCGCGAACAGGCGCTGGATTACATGGTCACTTATGGCCTGTCCTCACCCGAAAGAGCCGCCAAAGGGTTTGAGTTCTTCACCAGCCCCCTGTTCCGCAGCTACATTTTCACCTACACTCACGGCTACAACCTGATCGCCGCCGCCGCTAATGGCGCAGACAAAACGCCACTCTTCCGCCGCCTGCTCACCGCACAAATCCTCCCCTCCCACCTGACCGCCGCTTCCTAGTGGCGCGTCAAATATCGGCATGATTCATTTTTAGACCCAACGCACCTGGTGTCGTTATTCATTGGGACAAGGCCCCAAGGTATCGCCATGCGCCATGTGCGCTGACACTGCCGACTGTCCAACTTCGATGGTATGCCGGTTCTCTGGTTTGCCGGGCGGGGCATGACAAACAACAGCCTTGCCGCCTTCAGTTTCAGTCGCCGGCGAGGGTTCCTCCAATTGGTACTGATACTGGTCCTGGTAAACCACGATGATGCGCCAAACCTTACCTACGCCGTCCTTGTCCACACAGAATTCATAACGCACCAGACTGGCTTCCTTGAGGTCACCGATCACTTCGAGGTCTTCTGACCGCGTGAGCGTTTGCCCATCAATCAGGATGATTTGCTCACCGTTGATGCTCTGCACGACGCTACTGATCATGAAGCATCCCTGACCGAGATGCAGGCCGGTGTGTTTGATCTCCGTCGCCAGCCAGGTCCCGTCCGCCAGAATCCACCCGGTAACCTTGACCATTTCGCCCAGCGTGATATCTCCCTTAATGGTGGTACGCTCGTCTACCGTTAGGAGCACCCCCCGGACATTCCAGGGGTTGAGGCTGAGCACCCGGCCGAAGAAATTGAAGCTCGTTAAATGTTCCGTGTCGAGTCGCTCGATCCGTTCGGCGACCCAAATGCCGTCGGCGCTGATTACGCCTGTCACGCGCACTTTATTCTCCACCTGAATATCCGCGTCAATTTCGGTCCAATCATCCGTGTCAAAACTAACGCCGGAGACGATCCAGGGGCTGAGGCTTTGAACCACGCCAATAAAATCAAAGCGATACCCTTCCGGTGTGATCAGATCAATGGATATCGCCAACCACGTCCCATCTTCCTTAACAATCCCTTCCACTACCACGGGATGGCCGACCACGAAATCGCCATCAAGGGTGGTGTTCTCATCAACCGTGACCTCGATGCCAGAGATGATCCAGACATCACTGTTGATACTGGCTAAAATTCCGGCAAACCGGAACTTTGAACCGATGTCTTCTGTCCGGCTGAAGCGCGTCGCCCAGAAGATTCCATCTGCCGCTATTCCCCCAGTAACTTGAACGTTATCGCCTACCTCAAGACCGGTTTCAATCGTCGTAAACTCGTCTACCTGCACCACGCGGCTGGAAATGGTCCAGGCCGTCGCGCTAATAGCCTCCACCTTGCCGATGAATTCAAACCGGTTCTCGAAGGTGTGGCTCACTAACACAATCCGATCCGCGAAGCGGGAGCCATCCGGCTGTTGATAGCCTTCGAATCTTACCCAATCGCCCGGTTGCGGATTGCCAAAAATGATCGTATTGGCCCCCGTGTGGAACATCTGCCCCGCAATGTTCCAGAGGGTCGGTGCAGACGAAGTGACGGGCATGGACTTTGGACACCCGCCAACGGGAACCGGGATAATGTCCCCCGCATGTTTAGCATGCCCGTTCGTTGCACCTTGAACCGAGACGGTGATTTCTACATAGGGGTTGGTGGCGCTGCCGGTAGCGTGACATAAGGTAATCTGGTCGTTCTGACTCCCTTGAGCAGCAGGCAGCACATTGAGGCGCTTACCTCCACTCGCTGTTCTAATTTGGACGACCTGGTCTTCGTTTGCCATTGGGGATGCCGGCTCAGTCGGAGGCTGTCCAACGAGGAGGTTGCCCCCACCACTACTCGCTGTCTCGATTTGGATGACCTGGCCTTCGCCTGAAACTCGGAAAGCCGGCTCAGTCGGAGGCTGTCCGACGAGGCTGACGGTGGTCTGCCCAGCGACGACTACGACGGTGCTGTTGGCGTTGACGACGAAGACGGCGCCTGCATCAACCCAGAACTGGCTGAGTTGATTGGGGAGAACCATCACTGTGAATTTAGTGCCAGTGGCGCTCCCGCTCCCGGCTGGCGTGTTGACATCGTAACGGGATCCGGGGTCATCCGATTTCGCTACCTCGTGCTGGCTTTCGCCGCTCACCTGAGTCAACTGCACGACACGCGCGCCGGAAGTGCCGGCATCTAGTGCGTCCAACGAAATCTCGGCCTCGGCGCCCAAATACATACGGCTGTCATCGTAAAATGCTAACGTTACGTTCGACAATGCTCCGGTGCGGATATGTTGCCCGCTTTTGAGCGTTTGCCCTGATTGAGCCAGGGTCCATTGGCCGTCGCCCGTTTTAACCTCCACCATTCCATGTAAATCCGCCAGCATTGCGCTTTCGGCGTTGCCCGGCTTTGCCAACGTTGCATTAGCCGGCCCCTGAGATACCACCGTAGTGGATCTGCTGGTGCAAGCGGCCAGCAAAATGCCAGCGACCAACACCAGGATCATCGCCCGTGCGCGAATGAGGGGTATACTTTCCCTACGGGAAGGTAATCTGATAGTCATGATATTTTTCCCTTGTGTTAAGCCCCGCAACCGCAGCAGTTTAGTAGTTTCACTATTGTTATTCAATAAGATAAAGACGACTTTACCTTTCGCAGACAACTGCAAGCAGCCGGTAGGCGTTCTGCCACCTGTCTGTACAGGTTACAACTAACCTGCTCTGATTCCATCGGCTGGTCGGGGGATATTCGTCTCGGCCACTTGGCGGAGATGGTACCCGACCGTTGCCCCGTACATGCAACGTAGCCGAAGGCATCGCCACCACCACCCTGGAAATCATCTTTCCCGACGACGCGCATTTTGCCTGGACTATTGACGCGCTGCTGGCGCAGGCGCGCATTGCTGCCGAGCCGGTTAACCTGATGCAGCGCATTGCCCATGCCGGCCACAATCTACGGAGCGTCAGCGTCAATGCCGCCATTCTTTACCATACGGGCCAGATCAACCGGGAACAGGCGCTCGATTACATGGTCACTTATGGCCTGTCCTCACCCGAACGAGCCGCCAAAGGGTTTGAGTTCTTCACCAGCCCCCTGTTCCGCAGCTACATCTTCACCTACACCCATGGCTACAACCTGATCGCCGCCGCAGCAGGCGCAGACAAGACCCCCTTATTCCGCCGCCTGCTTACCACACAAATCCTGCCGTCCCACCTGGCCGCCGCTTCCTAGTGGAGCGTCAAATATTATTATTTAACCCAAGTTGCTACTTTAACATTTGGTCAATGCTGAGACCAATGACAAAAAG
>CAZDSN010000413.1:0-4463 GCA_964507675.1 uncultured Ardenticatenaceae bacterium
GCGCGCCAGGGTTAACTGGCGGTTGAGGCGTTTCTGGCGGCCCCGCCCGCGGCGGGCGTGGGGGGCGTGGTAGCTGTTGGGCAGTTGCCAGGCCAGGTAGCGCTGCCGCTGCCGGCCCTGACACCCGCGATAATCCTCTAAAGTAAACAGCGCCCGACCTTTCTGCCAGGCGAGTTCTTTTTCGGTTTCGGCGTCCGCGCGGGGCCCAATGGCGTAGTTCGTCTGGGCGCGGATGCCGGCAATCTCCTCATAACTGCGCTGGCCCCGCCTGCTTACCCCCGTTACCCACGCCAATGTCTCGCGGGCAATAGGTTTGCTGCCGGCATGTCGCTCACGGGCGCGCCCGCTGTGGAAGCTGGCGTAGAAGTGGGCGCGCACGGCGCCTATGCCGGCAGTGAGCGTCTGCACAGGCAGATCCACCGGACGACCGGTCAGCCGCGACACGCCCAACGCCTGCGCCACTTTGACGGTGGAACGCAGCCAGATGCGGCCACCGTCCCGCTGCCAGAACACCCCCTCCCCTGCCCGCAGCAGATTGCGTAACTGTCGCCAGCCGCAAATACGCAGCGGCGCGGCACGTGTCGTTAGTTGTTCTTTCGCAAGGTCTATGCGAAGCCAACCGCGTCCGTCTGTGTCCAGGTGACGCAGCAGCAGCCAGAGGCGACCGGGCGCAGTTAGCTCCTGGCGCAGCATAGCCAGGGCAATGTCGGGATATAAGACCAGGGTATCTGGCGGCCCGTGGCTGGCGGCGGCGCACGGCGAGTTGGGCATGGGCGCTGGCGGCGGTAGTTCCTCTGAGGGGGCTGGCGATTGGACCAGCCCTTGGTGGCGGCAGCGCACGGCGGCGGTGAGCGCCTGGCTGCCCCACCCCAGGTGGGCGGGCAAGGCGGCGATGGCGATGGGAATGGTTGTGGCGGCTGCCGGCATTTCAGGCGTCCTTACCGCTCCCGCGAACCCATTCGTCCGCTGAGCCTGAATATGGGCGCGCAACGCCAAGAGCTTCTGGTTAGCCACCAGCAACGCGGGCGACAAGGAAGACGTTTGTTCCGCCATAACGCAACACAAGCTTTTACTGCCTGCCAACTATGCGAACGCGCAACTATGCGAACGCGCAACTATGCGAACGCGCAACTATGCGAACGCATCTTGACAGCGCCAGCAGCCTGTGCTATTCTCCTGATTGGTTTTGACCACATAAGAGGTATATAGAAACACCTCCCCCCTCCCCAGTGAAGGGGCCTCGCGCTAAAAGTGTTGGCGCACCAAATGGTTAGCGAGCTATGTGGTTGTGGGAATAGAAATATCAAGCAAGCAGAGTCAGTGTTGGCGCACTGACTTTTTGCTTTTAGGCAGCCTGAACCGCCAACCCCTGCTGGCGATCCTTCGTTCTCACCGCCAGGGGTTGGTGGTTCAACCTGTTTGGAATTCTATTTTGACATTTTGTGGGCACTGTGTTATCCTTTTTAGAAAGGAAATGGGGTACAAAACCCCCTTCCCCAATGAAGGGGCCTTTATCAGAAAAAGAGTGTGCTGCCAACACGCCTCTTTTTGGTTGAAAGTGATGCAAGCAATTATAAAGCCAGGTACTGCCAATACCTGGCTTTTTGCTTTTCTGGGAAAAGACGCCAGGCTCGCCCAGATTCACGAAAAGACAGCACGTCAGAAAGCGACGCGAACAGAGTCGCGTTTCGCAAGACCGACCGATTCTTTAACTGAAGTTGTGGATAAGGTTGAGCTTTTGGCTGAACCATCGCCATATATCCTGAACCATTGGCGATGGAATTGGCGAATATTTGACCAAATAACAAAATTTGGTCATAATTCAATTCACATCGCCAGCCCCATGTGTAACGGCACTCCGCCAAAAGTAACGTTACCAGGGGCTTTTTCTTTGCCTGTAGGACAAATGCCCTAAAATCTAGCAAATTATACAGAATCTCTGCTTTCTCGCAAACCATTGTTTTAATCTCTTGTGTCCTTATGCGCCTGTTTACTGGTTTCGCCAGGAGGTCAGACACACACTATTGTCCGTTACGACCATTCCTTCACCGCGGCGCAGCAGGGCCAGATTCTCCATCCACTGTACATTTCCCCCCAGGAATTGTTTGGCTAGCAACGTCTGCTGTCGTGGTGAGCTCTGCACCAGTACAGTGACGCCGCGGGCCTGTAAGGGGCCGTTACTTATCAGGTACCGTACTAGCGGGTGCATGGGCATCTCCTTGCCTACTCCATCCATCATCGTCCAGGGAAGTCCATGCCCTACTACCAATACTGGCCTTCCAAACTGATCCAAGTCCTGCGCCACCAGCCAGACCGCACGCAACAACTGCTGCCGCGCCCAATCGCTGCCCTGGCAAGAGAACAACAGCACGCCGCCAGGGAGGGTGGTAAAGCGATCCAGCGGCCAGGCCAACCAGGATTGCAGCCCTGTTCCTGCCTGTAGTTGGGTAAAGATGCCCTCCAGGGGGCGAGCAAGCGGTAGCACACCCTGACGCGCTGCCTGCTGCAACCACCGGCGCAGGCCAGGCAGATCCGTGACGCCTGCTTGCTGCGCCTGCGATAGCCAGTCCCGCGCAGTGGACGGGACGCCCATGCCGGCAAACCAACGCTGCCAGCGCCGTAGTGTAGTGCCGGCATCTTCGCCAGGTAACGCCGCCAGGGGGTTGAAACCAGGCGACAGAGATGGATTGTCCATGTCTACGTACACAAGGGAATCCTCTAACCGCTGTGTCACAGCTGCCTGCCGTTTCAACCGCGGCACCAGGTCACCAGCGCCGTCTATCACGACCAGGCCAGTGGCGTTCAGGGATACAGTTTGTGTTACCTGCACTGTCAGCCACTCGGCTACAGCTACTGCCTGACCATAAACATTGACAGGGGTATCCACTTGCAGCAGCGCCCCATCTGGAGTGCGACCCAATAGCCACCGGTCTGTATCAGGCGCGTCGGATGTAAGCGTTGTGGGGAGTAAGGTCTGCGACCAGACGGGCTGCAACGTCATACCGGGGGGTGGATTGACAGGTAATCCCCAATTTGTGGCTTCGGTAGGCAGTGGTAGAGCCTCATTTGCTGCATCCACGAAAGGCATTTCATTAACTACTTGAGCTCGGAAAGGATGCGACCAGGGTAGCGCCGCGGCAGGTGATAGCTGCGCCGGCAGCGGGGGAACCTCGTCCTGCGCCGCTGGCTGCAAGGAAAAACGGAAATCGGCAGCCATACGCTGCAACAATGGCGTCTCTGTGGCGGGCAAACCTACGTACAGACGAGAAAGAGGATTGCCTGGCTGGTAACAGAGGGCGATGCGCCCGCACGCTTGTGGGCGCGACAACAGACGGAGACAATGGGTTGGCCCGGTGGTCTCCAGATAACGGAGGCGGAACCAGACCAGGCTGTCTACCCACTTTTGTTGGGTAATGCGGGATCGTAAGAAAGAAAACATCGTCATATCAGGCTGCAGATGTAAAAAGGCGTTTATTACGCCAGTTCTTCCCAGAATGGATCCGCAGGTTCGGCGTCTACAGGTAGGTCACTAGCTACCAATTTTTGTTCCAGATCCGCAATCATCTGCTCTATCAGGGCGAGCGACCAACGGTTCAGTTGGACTGCCAACGCCAGGCTATCTGCTTCTTGTTGTCGGAACTGATTTAATACATTGTCGGACATCTTTTTCTCCAGTCGTTGGTGTGAGGGGAAGTGCTAGAGAACTTAACTACCCAGTAAGTGCGCGGCTTCGCCAGGGCGCAGTTGCCCGTAAATCATGTCTGCGCGTCCATTTGCACGAATGACAGCCATTCCTTTGCCATAACGATCATCACTACCCATTTGCGCCAGGAAGTTGGCGTGCGAGGGTAGGATTTCCTCTTTGTAATGAGCCGCCAGGCGAAAGGCAGCGTCCCGTTTCAACCCATAAGCTAGTGTCCAGGAGGTGTTGTTGAGGATGAACTGTCCCGCAGCCACGTTCAGCCCGGCTGACATGGAGGCTGCCGCCGCTCCCTCTACACCTACAAATGCTTCCAGGTCCTGGTCAATAAGGACGACAGCAGCCCCATAGGTGCGCACTGTCTTCACCAGGTTTGCCAGGAATGTCATGAGAGAAGCTTCCTGACTCATGTAATGCACTTCGTCTACAAAGATGGCGCGCCGCTGCGGTCGCCGCCGTATCTGGCGGTGGATACCAGCCAGTACGGCGTAGTAGAAGAGCGCCCGCCGGCGCGCCGGCACCTGGCTGAAATCGAAGAGAACGATGCGCTCGCGCAGCTCCAGATCCAGGTTGGTAGGATGGTTGAAGGTATCCGCATAATCCCCGATCACATAGAGGCTCTCAAGCTCCTCCGCCAACCGCGCCGCTGCTGTAGCTACTTGCCCCCCGGACAATGGTGGGGAATCCTTGCCCGACCACAGCAGGTTGCCGGCAGTGGCCTGGGCGACCACCTGAGACAATTTGCGGCAAAATGTCTCCAGTG
>CAZDSN010000414.1:0-4459 GCA_964507675.1 uncultured Ardenticatenaceae bacterium
GCGCAAACTGTTAGTTTGCGCCATTTTTCTCCGCGTCCTCCGCGTCTCCGCGTGAAACTATTTTCGAAGGAGTGTGAAACATGATGACGGGTATGCTCTGGTTGGATGACGACAAGTCCCGCTCTTTGGAAGAAAAGGTGAAGCGGGCAGTGGCGTATTATCAAGACAAATATGGTCAGGCAGCCGAATTGTGCCTGGTCAACAAAGCCATGCTGGCCGAAACGCAGCAGGTAGATCGAGTTCAGGTGCGACCTGCCGCCAATGTTGTTTTGCATCATTTCTGGGTGGGACGTGAGTCATAGCGGATAGCTCAAAATCAAAGCGTGGGGCGCCTGACCTGAAATTTGTCGTGCTTTGCGGGATGGGGTAGCATGGCGGGGATGTTTTTTGCCAGATTTGTGCAGAACCATGTACAAATTGGCTTGGCTGATTGACAGGTTTTTCCGTAAGTCTCTGATTATGTCAGCTATTTCCCGGCCATTAAGAGGTAACCCTGGTCGCAAAAGCTTATCACCCGGTTTGGCCGTGTGGCAGCGGCCGCTTTGGGCGTTGGGCTGCTGTTCGCCTGTGCTAACCCGAGCAGCAACGTTATTGTGGTAACCGAAATTATAGAAGTTGAAGGGGGAACGCGAGTTGTAACCCGTTTGGTGGAGCAAACAATTGAGGTTCCCGTAACGGCGGTTCCCGTTGCCCATGCCGCCGCTGCCGCCGAACCAGTGACGTTGGATATTAGCATGTCCCAAACCGAACTGCCGCGGCTTGATCCCCAACTGCCGACGAATGAAGAAGCGCTCGATCTGGTGGAGAATCTTTTCGTAGGTTTGACGCGCCAGAATTATCAAAATGCGCGCATTGAACCCGCTCTAGCCGCCAGTTGGCAGGTCAGCAATGATCGGAAGACCTGGACCTTCAAACTGCGGGATGACGTGTACTGGGTACATGCAACAGCCGCAGGGCAGGTGGAACGGAGGCGTGAGGTGGTGGCTGCCGACGTTGTTTACGCATTTCGTCGTGCATGTGACAGCCGCACCAATACGCCGTACGTCTTTATTTTGTACATTATTGACGGTTGCCAGGCGGTTAATCGCGCTCCTGACCCGGCGGCGGTGGATATGGCGCTGCTGGGCATATCGGCCGTAGACCCGCAGACAGTGGTGGTACGTCTGACGCGCCCGGCCAACCATTTTCTGGCTCTGACCACGCTGTGGGTGCTGCGCCCGCTGCCAGCAGAGATAATAGAGGAGCATGAAGCCGAATGGGACTTGCCGGCAAACATTTGGACCAATGGCCCGTTTGTGCTCAGCCGCTCTTCGGTCAGCGGCAGGCAGACCACTTTGCTGCGTAACCCGTTCTGGCCTCTTCCCTTTGACGGCAATGTGGATATAGTGAACATTTTTCACGTAGAGGAAGATACGGCTTATGATCTGTGGCAGGAAAAGGCGCTGGACCTGGCGCCCGTGCCGGCAGCCATGCGTGAAACGGTCATGGCCGAGATTCCACCACGCTTTAATTTAGTGTCGGAACAACAAGTCTTTTACCTGGCGTATAACTTTGACAGCCCCGTGTTTAGCCTGCCGGAGATGCGCCGCGCCTTTAGCGCGGCCATTGATCGCGCGCGCCTGATCGAAGAAGTTTACGGCGGGTTAGGCGTACCCCTGCGTCATTTTACCCCTGAAGGCGTAGTAGGCGCGCCGCGCCGGGATGAAATTGGCACAGGGTACAATGCGGATTATGCTCGCCAACAGTTGGCAGACGGTCCATTTCGCGATTGCCGCCTGATGCCGCCTATTCGTTACATGGTCAGCGCTTCGGACGTTGAACTAGAGCAGGCGGAATTGATCCGGCAGATGTGGGCTGATGAGTTAAAATGCCCGCAAGAACTGATTCAACTGGAACAGGTGCAGTTTGGCACCCTGCTGGCCCAGACTCGCGCCGACGCTGGCGCCGCGCGGCCCGATGTGTGGCATTTGGGCTGGGCGTCCTATTACCCCGATGCCCATAACTGGCTGGGTGATGTTCTCCATTGCACCCAAAGCGAAAACCGGGAGCGGCGACCGTGCAGTGCCGTAGATGCCCAGATAAAGGCAGCGGAAGAAACGGCGTCTGCCGATGAGCGTTGGGAAATATATCGCGAAATTGAACGGGCCTTTTTCGCTCAGGATGGCATTGAACCGGTGGCGCCTTTATATGCCCGCGCCAGACAAGTTATATTACATCCCTGGCTGCAATACGCGCCGGCATCATTTGGCGGTGAGCAGTACGACAGGTATCGGATAGACTGGACAGCGAAGCAACTGGAGCGGGCACAATAGAGATGGCAGCTTTACAACTCCTGGCTGAGGCAGCGGCTCAATGGGGATTGGCGCTGACAGCGGCGCAGTTAGCCCAGTTTGAACACTATCAGGCGCTGCTGCTGGCCTGGAACGAGCGCATGAATTTGACAACTATTACGGCGCCGGCGGACGTTCAAGTCCGCCACTTCCTGGATGCTTTAAGCTGCGCCACAGTCACCGGTGACCTGAACGGGCAGCGCCTGATAGACGTAGGCACAGGCGCAGGTTTTCCGGGCTTGCCGCTTAAAATCCTCTACCCGGCGCTGCAATTGACGTTGGTGGACAGCGTAGCCAAGAAAACACACTTCCTGGAAGCTGTGGTAGCGGCATTACGACTATCTGGGGTGAGTATATTGGCCGAACGGGTGGAAACGCTAGGCCATCAGATAGATCATCGAGAGCAGTATGATTGGGCTGTTGCCCGCAGTGTGGCCGAACTACGGGTGTTAGTTGAATACTTGCTGCCATTGTGTCGCGTCGGGGGGGCGGCGCTGGCGCAAAAGGGAGAGGGCGCCCGGCAGGAAGCGGCGGCAGCGGCCGGAGCGATTGCCATCTTGGGCGGGGGAGAGGCGCAGCTTACCCCGGTGCAGTTGCCGCAGCGGGAGATGCTGCATTATCTGGTGCGGATTCCTAAACTGCGGGCTGCTCCTGCTCCTTATCCCCGCCGGGTGGGAATGCCGGCAAAAAAGCCTTTGTAAGAGTCCCCAGCCCCATCATTCAAGGTTTAGCCGCTGCCGCAAACGGGACATCACTGGTTACACGCCCACCGGCTACATGCAGCGTCTGCGCCTCCTGGAGAAAACCAGGGGCAAACATACTGGGGTCTGTGGCTGTGAGAATAGCCTGGCTGGCGTTTTGGGTAACCTCCAACAGCAGCGCCCGCCGGCGTTCGTCCAGTTCCGCCACAACCTCATCCAGAAGTAAAATAGGCGTTTCCCCCGTCTCCTCTTTCATCCAGGCGATTTCGGCCAGTTTCAAGGCCAACATGGCGCTGCGCTGCTGCCCTCGGGAACCATAGCTGGCTAATGGTCGCCCGTTAACCTGGAAAACCCAATCGTCGCGATGGGGGCCGAGGATGGTGCTGCTGCGGGCAACATCCTGATCCACGCAACCGGCCACGGCCTCACGAAAGCGCGCGGCGATACCTTTATAATTCCCCGTTGGCTGCTCTTGCAGCCAATCTGCCAGCGCCATCATTTCCTCTACCGCCTCGTTTTCCTCGCGGCTGCGACCCGGCTGTATCTCCTGCAGCCGCGGCAGATAATTCAGGCGGATTGTTTCCTGACGATTTGTCAGGTCTTCATAATGAATGCGTTGGGCGCTGCGGGCCAGGTAGGCGAACAGGGCGGCTCGCTGCGCAAAAATGTAACTGCCCAGCGTGATCAGCTTATCCGTGAAGATGGGCAGTACGTCCCGCCCACTGCCTGTTTCATTGATCTGGCGCAGCAAGGCGTTGCGTTGTTCCAACACTTTGTTGTAGCCAGACAGATTGTGGCAGTAGGTAGGGTCAACCTGGCACAATGTGATGTCTACGTAGCGACGGCGGTTAGCCGGCGACCCGGTGATTAACTGAATATCTTCGGGGAGGAAGAGGGTGGCGCGCAGATGTCCGATGAGGTCCATCAGGCGTACCTGACGGCGGTTGACCAGGGCTTCGCGGCGAAAGCTGGCCCCATTTCGCGGCTTTTGTTCTTTTATGAGGCGTAGTTCAATCAGTTTGGTGCCGTCATTGGTGACGACCTGGGCCACCAGCCGGCCTACCACAATAGGTTCGTCTGACTCACTGGCGTTCCAGTTCAACAACTGCTGATCATAATCAGCGTGCGGTGACCGGGTCGTTGCCAGGTAATAGATCGCTTCCAGCAAATTTGTTTTGCCCTGAGCGTTATGACCGTATAACAAAATGGGGCCAGTTTTGAAATCGAGTTCCAGGCGGCCATAATTGCGAAAATTGGTCAAAGAGAGATGCGAAATATACATAAAATCAGATTTTGCTGGCGGACAGCAGTGACGGTCAGGATGACAATGCGGGGCAATTTTAGCATAAGCGCAGCAAGATGCTATCCCAGCGATTCTCATTTTGCTCGCCCGCCCTGGTCATGAATCCCCTTGCCAGGGAAGGGGTA
>CAZDSN010000415.1:0-4456 GCA_964507675.1 uncultured Ardenticatenaceae bacterium
TTTCCCATTCGCCTGTTTGCGCTGGCAGACAGATCACCCGCTGCCCTACGGCTTGCAGGGCGGGCCAGGAGGGTTGCAGCACCAGGGCATGGTAGCGCCGATAGAGGCGGGCGGCGTGCGCGTATTCCTCGAAGCGTACGGTTTGCGCCTTTAGCAAGTGCTGCTCGCTGATGTAATCGGGCGTGCTGATTTCAGCCAGACGCACATTGCGCCAGAGATGGTTCAGGCTGGTTTCGATCTGTCCCGCCAACGCAGCAGTGGCTTGCAGCGGCTGGCCCGCTGCTGTCTGGTAATAATAGCCGCGGCGGATGGTTTCGGGTATCAGCCGCAGGCTGTCGTCAATTTTGACCATCAGGTATTTCAAAAGCTGGTTTTCGGGAGTGTCGTAGCGCTGGTTAACCTGCCGGCAAACGTACCGGTTAGGATTGAAGCCGTCGTTGTGGCGCGCCTTGTAGGTGGCTGGCCACAAAATACGTCCGCGTACCTGGCCTTCGTACAGCACTGCCTGTTGTTCGGTGCTGCGGGTAAGCTGCTGTAAGAGGCGGCTGAGGGTATGGGTGACGAAGGCGAGGGTGCTCTGGTTGCCATCGTTGTCGGTGTCCAACAGAAAGTAGGTAGCCAGCAGGAGGGGGTCCAGCGAGAAGGCGGCCAGGGGGGGCTGTTCGGCGCGGGTGAGGTGGTAAATCAAACGTCCCATCACCGCCGGCATGTCACCGCTGCCGGCATTCTGGCGACGAACGAGCGTAGGAGATAGGAATGGCGCTGCAAACATCAGTTTATTGGTCTATTGGTTTGTCAGGTCGTGCGCACTTGATCCCAATCGCGGATGTGTGGGTATAGCAGTTGGATGCGCGTCAGGATTTGTGGGCGATGGTGCGCCAGGGCCGGAGCGTTGAACTGGACATCGCGCAGGTGGTTGTAGATAGCCAGAATGCCTTCGTAATCAAGGGCGTCCAGTTGGGGTACGACGTAAAGCAGGAATGCTTCGGCCATCAACTGCAACGCCAGGTCATCGTTGAGAAACGGCGCGCCCGCCGCTCCGCCGGCGACTGCGGGTGGGGGTTGGTTTTTCGTTTCCTGGCGGTAGCGGTCGCCCAGATACTCGATCATATCCTTGATAATGGCTGGACCCAGGGCGCGCCGTTCCATGAGCGGGTTGGCCCCATTGACAAGCTGCAAAGTAGGCGTCAGATTGTGGCGGTCCAATAAAGCACGAAACGCCTGCTGCAAGATGCTAATGGTTCCCCAGCCAGGCTCGGGGTCGTTTGCCTGTGTTTTGGCTTGCAGCGTCAACTGCTGCTTGCGGAGCCATTTGTCCACCAGCCAGTTATAGGTAGGGGGTTGGGGCAGGTCGAGGTCAATAAAGGCATAACGGCGCATGAAGGCCAGCGACATGGCGAAGAGGGAGGATTTGTCGTAAACGTTCATGGTGCCGATGATGCGCCAGTTGGGGTGGATATAATAATCGTAGCGTCTGGCTGTGGATGGATACCAGGATGCGCCTTCGGCTGCCGGCAAAACCTGAATCTCGTCTGTGCCTACGCGGTAAGGCAGGGTCACAGCCTGACCGGAGAGGACGGTGAACAGTTCGCCAAACGCTTTGTCAATTTCGGCGCGGTTGATTTCGTCAATGATCAGCCATTTACCGGTGCGGATAGCTTCCAGGAAGATGCCCAGGCGGAATTGCAGCGTTTGCCGAGGCGTGGGCACGTAGCCGCCTACAGTGTCAAAGGTGGTCCAGTCGGCGGTGGCCGTGGCCAGCACGCCGCCGGGGGTGAATTTTTGCTCCTGGGCGGCGGCGAAAGCGCAAATGTCCTGCGCCAGGGAGGTCTTACCTGTGCCGGGGGGACCGGTGAGGATGATGTGTTTGCCGGCATTTAACGCCGAGGCAATCTGGGCATATGTTTCCGCCGCCAGGGCAATGCCGCTGTTGGCCATCACGTGCGCTTGCAGCGCCTGCCCGCTCATCTGCACAGGCCTGACTAACATCCGATCCAACAATGCCTGATCCTGCGTGGGCGGCCCCAGTTCGGGCGGAGGTTCGGGCGCGTCCAGGCGGCTGGCGAGTAAACTTTGCAGCGCGCCCACCAGGCTTTGGGCGTCTACGGGGCTGGCGCTGCCCAACTGCGCCAGGGGACGGCGATCCAACTGGTTCAGCGGGGGGCGGAAGGCATCTTGCTCTTGTCGCTTGACCTCAAACAGCCGGCCATCTTGCTGTCCCATGATCAGTACGGGGATGCCCCAGGTCCAGCTATCCGGCGCGGCGGTGTACAGATCATGGCGGGTGGCGGCCATGGCCATGTCCACCCGCCCGCTGCGCGCCAGGTCGCCATAGAAGCGCTGCGTGAACACCTGAGCAGCGTCAATGGGCATGTTTTTTTGCATGGCAATGACGGCGGGAATCCCCGCTGTGACCAGGTCAGAGGCCAGTGAGCGATAGGCGTGTCCCGTTTCTTGAAACTGCTGCTCGGCTTCGGCTGCCGGTAGAGCGACTGCGCCTGGCAGCAGTATTTGCCCAGGAGCGGCGCTGAGGCAGGTAGCCAGCACAATCAGGCGCAAATCGTCGCCGGCGGTCATGACCGTCACGAAATCTGTGCCGACAACCAGCTCGAATTCACGCGCCTGGTTTTCCAGGACAACCATGAATTCATCCCCTACGTTGACGCCATGGGCCACCACGTGCAGCACGTGCACATTTTCCTCTGGCGCGGCGATGTTCTTTTCCAGCCGCTGCTTAATGGCATCCAGGTCGAAACGGTCGCCGGCAGCGCTGTGCAGCACTTGATACCGCACCCATCCTTTCTCTACCAGCGGAGCCATAGCGTGGCGGATCACGTCCAGTTCCTTGTCCACCAGCAAGGATTGCAACCGGTTGATGGGCGGTAATCCTTCGGCCAGATTCACCGGATTGGCAATGACAAACAGAATGTTGACGGGATGGGCCGGCAGCGGCGGAATAGATTCGCGCCCCCCTTGCAGGCGATAATAGGGGGAAAACTCGCGCACAGCCAGCGGCTTCTCTTCACCTGCTTCGGCCAAAAACTCCCACTTGTATGGATAGGCTGCCGATTCGGAATCCACACGAAGCTGCCAGCGCATCTTCCCCTGGGTGCGGTCGCGGGCAATGATGTAGCCGGCTTTGGTGGAACGGGATTCGAAATTGAGGGCGGCGTCTTCGTTGACAATGCCGGCAAACAATCGCTGCCCATAGCCTGTCGGGGTTAACAGCAGTTCGTTTTTCAGCTCTTCATGCGGCAGGCGGTTGCGGCTGCGGAATTCCGTTTTGTCATTCAGGATCAGGCTGACGGTTTTGTCGTTCACGTCCACGATGATGCGCCCTTCGTCGGGGGGCGGTTCGGGCAGCTTTTGCCAGCCAATAATGATAGGCGTGGATGCTCTTTCCCCATCGTGCGGCAGTTCAGAGTCTCCTGTCGTCTCCCCGGCGATTGAAACCGTTTGCCCGTTCGTTGACCCTGTCCCACTTTCTGGAAGAGGCTCCGCGGCAGTTTCACGAACTGTCACCGACATTGAATACGGTTCTGAGGTAAACGATTCACTGTTAACGTGCAGCGTAAACGTCCATGCCAGGTCGTATGTGCCTGGAGCATTAGCTCGAATGATGGGCGCAAGCGTCGTGTCTTTCCCTGGCGGAATGTCCGCGGGTAGAACCGCCGGACGCATCTTCATTTCCACAGCAGCGCTATTCATAGCTAAGCTGAAGGACGTTTGTGTTTCCTGCCTGATCCCCAAAAAACCTGTTGGAACTGCATTCATAGACAGATCAAGAGGCGTTCCATTTTCCCACGTCACATTACCGCGATTGCGCACTGCGACTAGCACTGGCGTTTCCTGGTTTACCTCAAGGTCTCTTTCCAGAGTTACATCGTCAATGGTTGGGCGATATTCAGATGTGACAGTAATGGATGGTAAGTCGTCTGGCGCCAGGTTAGGGTTATGGTAGCGAATGAGTTCGCGGATGACCGACCATTCAAAGGGGGTGACGGCGGCAAAGCCAATCTGGCTGATGCGCACCTTTTCCGTTTCGGGCACGGCCGCGCGCAGCATCTCCAGCGTGATGGGCGTTTGCAGCAAGCGCCCTGCGGTGATATTGACGGCCTGGCCTTCTTCATGTGGGTAAGAAGTGCCCACAATGCGACCCAACCCCACGATAGCCCGCTCGTCGCTGCCCGACGCATATGCCAGTACCAGATCGCCATCGCCTGCTTGTTGTAGGCGGTTTTGATTTAAGTCGCCTTTTGCCTCTGTCCACGCAATGGGGCGGGCGGCCTGGTTGGCGGACTCAAAAGCTCCCCGCCAGTTAAAAAATTCCGTGTGCGCCACCACGATCCACACCTGCCGCTCACGCGGGAGGGCGCTGGCTAATTCCTGGATGCGGGCCGCCAGCGCCGTCTCCTGCTGCACAATTTCGTTTTCCAGGCTGCTCCAGGCGTTTATA
>CAZDSN010000416.1:0-4450 GCA_964507675.1 uncultured Ardenticatenaceae bacterium
GACCAAACCCGCTGCCAAAGTTGCGCACGTACAAAAAACCTTTGTCCGCAAACTTCTGCCGGATATCTTGGGGAATGCGCTGATACATGTTGCGGCTGCTGGCAATGGGTGTTTCCCCTCCTTGCTGAGCCGCGGTGACGCAGTAGAAAAGGATTCTCAAGGGGAAAGTAAGGTTATAGGATTGCTCGTTGTGTAGAAAGATGGATTCGCTGGGGGGATGGTCGGTGGATGTGTAAATGTTGCCGCTGACCTGGCTGCGCGGTGAGGAGCGTTCTTGATATCGCAGCGCTCCACCAGAAATGGCGTCAATAAACTGCTCAAAGGCAGCCACCTCCGGCACGTCGAAACCACGAAAAAGGATTCCCCCATGCCGCCCCAGTTCTGTTTCGATCCAGGCGCGGTTTGTCTCCGCCCAGGCGTTCAGGTTAACCCCATCCATGGCGGGCTGAATGAGCAAGGGCAGCGGCTGATCGGGCTGGACGTAACCCGTGGTGACCAGGTCAAGCGTGGATACATCCATAACCTGCCGCTGGATGGCAGGTAGTTTGCGAATAGAATTTTGCGGTTTTTTAAGCATCGGCTGGATCATCTCCTTGGAAAATGGTGGTTAGTGAACGGTGGTCAGTGGTCAGAAAATTCGTGCCATTCGTGGAATTCGTGGTAAAAAATCATTCCTTACTGTCTGGACGCCGCCGCGCCAGTTGGTTGAAGCGCGCGCGTTGGGCGTCTTTGAGCAAGCCGGCAGTTTCCTGCTGGCGGCGACGCTGATATTGGCTCAATTGGCGGCGAATTTCATCAAGGGTGATGTGTGGATTGCCGGCAGCAGACGTGCAAATAAGCAGATACATATCAGCAAGCTGCTGAATCGTATTCTGCTGAAACAGATCAACCTTATATCGCCAGGTCGCTTTTAAATGGTCCTCCTCGTGAGCTAACAATAAGGATATGTCAAACGGGGCGGTGCCACTATCAACCTCGATTACATTTAACTGTAAATCTGGCAACGTTAATGCCGGCATGGGCGCGTTTTCCAGCACAAACATCACCTGAAACAACGGATTGTAACTGGCGTTTCGTTCCGGTTTCAGGATTTCCACCAGCTTGTCAAAAGGCATATCCTGATGTTCGTAGGCGCCTAAAGCCGTTTCGCGGACGCGCTGCACCAGTTCCGCAAAAGAGGGATTACCGGACAGGTCTGTGCGCAGCACCAACTGGTTAACAAACAGCCCAATCAGATCTTCGGTCTTATACCAGTGGCGATTGGCAACATCCGTGCCCACCACAATGTCATCCACCTCAGCAAAGTGATGCAGCAGCAGTTGCAAGGCAGCCAGCAGCACCATGTACAACGTCGCGCCCGTCTGCCGCTCCAGGGACTGGAGCTGGCGCAGCGTGCCCTGATGGATGAGGGTGGTATGTATCTGACCGCGAAATGCCGGCATGGACGGACGCGGTTTGTTTGTGGGCAGCGCCAGCAGCGGCGGCGCGCCAGCCAGCCGCTCACGCCAGTAAGCGACCAGCGCCGCCATCACGTCATTTTGCAGCCAGCGCCGCTGCCAGTAAGCGTAATCGGCGTATTGCAGCGGCAGCGGGGGCAAAGCCGGCGAAGTATTGCTGCTATAGGCTGTGTACAGGGTCACCAGTTCGCGCAAGAAGATACCCATTGACCAGCCATCTGCAGCGATATGGTGCATAGTGAGCAGCAGCACGTGATCGTCAGCGGCGCGGCGCAGCAGTTGCGCCCGCAACAGGCAGTCGCGGCTGATATCAAAAGGCATTTGCGCTTCTGCCTGGGCTAATTCGTAAATAGGATCGGCCGCCGGCGTCGCCGTGACTTCGTACACGGGCAGAGTAAAAGGTTGTGGCGGGCCAATCACCTGGGCAGGTTCCCCTTGAATTGTGGGGAAGGTCGTGCGCAGCGCTTCATGTCGGGACACAATGGCTTCCAGGCTACGCCGCAGGGCTTCTACCTGGATGCGCCCCCGCAGAGCGACAGCCACGGGGATGTTGTAAGCCGGGTTGCCGGGCTCCAGCCGATCCATGAACCATAACCGCTGCTGTGAGAAGGATAGGGGCATAGCCTGTATACGCGGCGCGGGCGACAGCGGGGGCGGCGTGAGCAGGGCGGCAGTTACGTTACCTGCCAGGTGTTGCTGTATCTCTTGCTCCAGATCCGCCAGCGTAGCGCCTTCCAGGAAACGGGTAAGAGAGAGCGTCACACCCAGGTCGGTTTCCAGAACATTTTTGAACTCCACGGAGGTCAAGGAATCAATGCCTAAGGCATTCAATGGGGCGTCCAGCGTTAAGGCGGCAGCGGGCAAATGTAACAGACGGCTGGCTTGTTCCTGCAAATAGGCGGTCAGCAGCGCGCTCTGGTCGGCGGGCGTGGCTGCTGACAGGAGATCGGCGCGGATGTTGCTGTGGCTGGCGGGCGCGCCGTCCTCGATGGCGGTCGTTTCCAGAATATCCATGTAGAGGAGTTTGAGCTTGTGGTCCAGGAACTTTTGCCGGCACAAATGGCGCTGAATCTTGCCGCTAGAAGTTTTAGGAATCGTGCGTGGCTCTAGCAGCGCCACGGCATGTAGTTGTAGCTCATGCTCTACCGCGACCGCCTGGCGCACAATCTGCGCCAGCGCTGCCAGATCCATGCCTTCCTGATGGTTGACTTCCTGCACCACCACCACCTGTTCCTCCCCATCGCGGTCAACGGCAAACGCCGCGCTGCAGCCAGGTCGCAGGGCGGCGTGGCTGCCTTCTACCGTGCGTTCAATATCTTGCGGGTAATGGTTGCGCCCGCGCACAATAATCAAATCCTTTAACCGCCCGGTGACAAACAATTCCCCTGCATACAGGAAACCCAGGTCGCCCGTGCGTAGAAACGGGCCCTCGCCCGTACCCGCCAAAAAAGCGTCGAACGTCTCAGTTGTTTTCTCAGGTTGGTTCCAATACCCTTGCGCCACGCTGGGGCCGGACACCCATATCTCACCCACTTGCTCTGGCCGGCAGCGCTGCCCGGTGTGAGGATTGGCAATGACAATTTGCTGATCGGGCAGGGTTTGCCCGTTGCCCACCAACAGGTAAGCGCGCTCAGCGTCCTGGTTGGAAATGGGGATTGCCTGGCGCTGCTGCAGCGCGGGCAGATCAAAAGAATGGATGACAGGGGGGGTAGCGGCATCGCCGCCAGAAACAATGAGCGTGGCTTCCGCCAACCCGTAACAGGGGTAAAAAGCGCGCGGCTGGAACCCCGCCGGAGCGAACGTTTCCGCAAAGCGGCGGTGCGTTTCCGCGCGCACCGGCTCTGCCCCATTGAAGGCCACCCGCCAGCGGCTTAAGTCCAGGCTATCCACCTGTTCGGGCGTTACTTTGCGGGCGCAGAGATCATAGGCGAAATTGGGCCCGCCGCTGGTGGTGGCTTGATAACGAGAGATAGCCTGCACCCAACGAAATGGGCGCTGCAAAAAATCGAGGGGCGACATAAGGACGACCGGAAAGCCGCCATAAAAAGGTTCGAGAATGCCGCCGATTAAGCCCATGTCGTGGTAGGGTGGCAGCCAGATGACGCCCGTGCTCTCCTCATTCTGATTAAAACAGCGATAAATATGGGCGAGATTGTGCAGCAGATTGGCATGATTGAGCATCACGCCTTTGGGGGCAGCGGTGGAGCCAGAGGTGTATTGCAGGAATGCCAGGGTGTCGCCGTTAATGGCTGGCTCTTGCCAGTCAGCGGCAGCGAGATCCGCGGGCAAATTGTCCGTCGTGAGCCAGGGAATACGCTGCCATTCTGGATTCTGGCCTATCCACAGGTCAGCCAGCATTTTAACCGGCGATGTAGTTAGAATAACCTGTATCTGGGCGTCAGCGATGATGGTTTGCAGACGGGGCAAGAGACGCGGGGATTGGGGGGGATAAGCGGGTACGGCGATAACGCCGGCGTAAATACACCCAAACCAGGCTGCTACATATTCCAACTGGGGCGGATAGAGCAAGAGCGCACACTTGCCAGCCAGCCCTAAACGCTGCAGCCACGCGGCTACAACGCGCGCCTGCTCGTCTAGTTCGGCATACGTCATGTGCCTTTCCTTACTCTCGCCATCCTCCAAAAAGGTATAGAGCCGCCTTTGGGGATGCCGATCCGTATGCCAACGAGCCAGATCAAGCAGCGTTGGCGCTGCAAAAGGAGACGACAATTGAGTCATGCAGTCCCGCCTCGCCCGATCTTTTAGCGCCAGACCAGGCGTGTCATTCAGTTTTGTTGATTTTCCCAATTTGGACGAGCCGATGCTCCAGTGAGGCGTGGAGTCTTCAATCTGGCATCTGGACGCCCGAGGTTCACTAATGGCTTACAAATAACCCAGTCTCTCTATTTTGACCAGGTTGTTGATCATCTCTGCTGCGGCAGCAACGATTGAGATAAGACTGTATGATAGACAAAGCGTCTCTATGTGTCAAA
>CAZDSN010000417.1:0-4447 GCA_964507675.1 uncultured Ardenticatenaceae bacterium
CGTGTAGTGGTCACAAATGTCTTATGCATGAGTTGCTCCATAGTGGCGAGTGGTCAGTGAACAGGGGTCAGAATTGGGTCGTGGTAGGGGCCATTTCCGTCTGCGGCGGGAATGCCCGCCTGGTTAATGGACTATTCTCCCAGGCCGTGCCGCCACGGGCTGAAATGCTCCATAATGGATTGGCCGACAAACTCACGCAGGATAGAGTCGCTGGGAATTCCCTCCAACCCAACCGTATCAAACCATTGCAGAAAAGCCAGCAAACGGTTAGCTTCGATCCGCTCCGGCGTGCCCGGTTCGACTTGCAGCAGCAGCGGTTCGGCCAGTGATTTTAAGGCCGCCACTTCATAGACAAGGGCAGAATTAAAGAAAACGTCGGCGTTGTTCTGGTTGGGGAAGATGTAATTCTTTTCGCCGCGGCGGACGCTCTGCCAGCGGCGAATGGTGGCGGCGGCGCTATAGCCGCGGTGGGAGGCGTCGCGCACAATGCGGCGCAAGAGGCGGGTGTCCGTAGTGGGAACGCGGTTGTGGCGGTCCAGATTGAGCTGGGTGAAGGCAGATATGAAGATGCGGTACATGGTTTCGGGAGGAATGCCGGCAACCAAGCGCGGATTCAACCCATGTATACCCTCCACAATCAAGACGTGTTTGGGGCCAATACGCAGGGGTTCCCCTGCCTCTCGCTGTCCTGTATGAAAATTGTAACGCGGCTGGATAATCGTCTCCCCAGCCAACAGGGAGCGCAGATGCTGTTGGAACAAAGCCACGTCCACTGCTTCAAACTGTTCAAAATCATAATCCCCGTTGGGATCACGCGGCGTGTCTTCGCGGTTGACAAAGTAATTATCCATGGCCACAGCTACCGGATGAATGCCATGCGCCAATAACTGCACCGCCAGACGTTTGCTAAAGGTAGTCTTGCCGGCGCTCGTCGGCCCCGAAATCAAAACTAGCTTTAGCACTGGCCGCCGCTGGGCGATTTGCGTGGCAATCGTGGCCAACTGCCGCTGGTGCAGCGCCTCGGCTACCAGGATTACTTCTTGCAGCCGCCCCTCACGGATGGCCCGATTCAATGAAGCCACACTGGGCGTGCCCACCACATCTAGCCAGCTTGAATACTCTTGAAACACCTGCGCCAGGCGGGGTTCATCTTCAAATGGTTGCAGCCTGTCTGGTTCGTGCCGCCGCGGAAACTGCAGGATGAAACCACGATTATACAAGCGCAAATCAAACAGATTCAGGTAACTGGTGCGCGGCACCATGAAGCCGTGGAAATAGTCGCGCACCCCGTTTAACTCATACAGAGTCAGATAATCTTTGCGCCGCTTGGCAAACAAGTCCGCCTTCTCCAGATCGCCCCACTCGCGAAACAGCTTGAGCGCCGCGTCCAGTGGAACCCGCACCTGGGCAATCGGCAGGTCAGCCTGAACCAATTCCCACATGCGCTGCTTTAAGTGGGTCAGTTCTGTCTGGGTAATAAACGGCTCCTGGATGTCGTGGCAGTTCACCGTGCGCTCACAGTAGTAGCCGCCAAACGGCATAGAATGGTGCACAGTAATACACTGTTGGGGCAGCACCTCGGCGGCGGCAGCAATCATGAGAAAGCTGAGGGAGCGGCGGTAAATGCGGACACCATCTGAATCCGCCATCATGATGGGCGTCACTTCGGCGTCTCGTGTCACAGGCTGAGATAATTCGCGCAGCTTGCCATTGAGCAGGGCAGCTACCGCCCGTTGGCCGGGCAATATATCAGTCGCCTCAATAAATGCCTCCAACAATGTACCGATAGTGCCTTCAAAAACACGCCCATCAGGGAACCGAACTTGAACGTTAGAACGAGGTAAAGCGGGTTGCACAGACATGGGAATAGAAGTCATCAAACCAGGGGAAGGGCTGTGGGAACAGCCAGATATTGCGTAATCAGAGATAAGCTACGCTGCCGGCAGGCATCGAGAATGCTTTGCACGGCAGCCAGCGGCACTTTGTTAAAAACATGCTGCGCCATCCAGTCAGGGTTTTGCAGATCAGCGGCAAATTCCGTTGGAACCAGTTTCATGCGCTGGGCGTATATGTCAATCGTCTGCACACTGGCGCCCGGTCGCAGCTGTGGCGTCAGGTTGTCGCGCCATTTGATTAGTTCTGCATCGGTGGCAAAGGGCAGCCAATGCTCAGGGGCAGCCGCGGCCAGATCCTGGCTGGCATCCACCGACAATGAATTCAACGCCACCCGATCCAGATAAATGAGGAGCGCATTATGGGCCAGAAACCGCTGTCGGTTGTCCTGCCAATAAGGTGGAGCGGCAAAAAAGGGGATGAGAATCTGACGGTACCAGCACAGGTCAAACAACAAATGCACGCAGTAGCCGGCAATGAAAGCTGCCTGCGCCAGGGGCGTTTGCGGTGTATAGACAAGCTGTGGGTAACGAGCCAGCATGACGTCATATGCCTCTACATCTGGCAGCGGCGGGTTGCCATAAAAGTGGGTCATCTCCCGCGGCAAACCACAGACAGCCTGAAAGTCAGGGGCAACATTACCAAAATAAAAAGCGGGCCAGGCCGCTTCCAGCAAATGGCGCGCAAAATCAGGCAGGTAGGGCGCAGCGCCAATCTGTTCAGCTATTTGTAAATGCATGAATGGTGTAGGCATAAAGGGTGATTGTACTACGGGGCCAGGCAAACAAAAACTGATTCAGCCAATCAGTCGACCACAAGACCCGTTAAAGCAATTATCGCTCGCCAACGGCTTCGGCTCTTTTCCATGAAGGGCAATCATCAGGAGCAAACCAACGGGTGCTGACCCGGCCACGCAGGCGCTTCAGGCTGGGTAAACAGGCCAGCAGCACGTGCGGGTTAGATAGGGCGACTTTTTCCAGCTCGCCCAGACCCAGGCGGGCCATGATGACAGGCTCAACGGCATTGCCCTGGCCAGACAGTTTTGGCGGCTCCTCCCACGGCACGCGCAAGCCCAAAGGCACAGCATAAGCCCGCACGTAAAAGGCGCGACCCATGTTGCCACTATCGTGGAACAGCATGTGCCCCCCGTAAGTACGCAAACCGGAAAAGGGTTCTTGGCCCAATAACAACGTCTCGCTAGGGATGTATCCACGATTGAGTTCAACAGCTATGGACCACTCCGTGGCAATCTCCGGGGAAACACCAGAGCGAGCGGCTACCGCCTGGCCATAGAAGTTTAGCACCTGCGCTGCATAGCGCTGCGTTGCCGGAATATCCGTCTGTTCCCACCCCCCATTGTAGGCTGCCAGGGCAGCGTTGATGTCGCCGCCAGACTGGCGCAGAATTTCTGTCAGAATAGCCGTGCCCCAATCCAGATTGGTGAAAGGATCACGCAGTTCTTCACTGGTAGGCCGCCACTCAAAACCCGGGCCAGCAGGCATGACACCCATCAATCCCACGGCGCCCATGTAGCTTTCAGCCACGGGATCGCCTTGCGACTCTGCCTGCACCACCGCCGCGATAAGGTCAGGATCAAGGCCATATTTCTGCGAAACAGTGGAGATTTCTGGCGACCAGCGGCGAATGTTAGCCTTCCAGGTAGAGGCCAGAATGTTTACCTGCGCCACTGGGGGGGAAAACTCAGGAAGGGGGTTTGCGCTGCTCTGGGGAATATCTGGCAGCAAATGCACAGGAAGAAGCGCCAGCACCACGCTGGCCGTAATGAGTGTCTTGAATTTGAACATAAGCCCGACAATGGCTGTTTTGTAAGTTCTGACGCGCACATCGTGGCAGTGCTGCCGGCATCAGCCCCCTCAACAGCGTAACTAACATTCTAGCAAAGCGTCAGGGGGGTGTCAAAGTAATGGTGTAACCAAGCTGCGCCGGGCCTGTGGGTGGCCCCTGCCACCAGTTCAGACGGGCGTAACTCAGTGGCGGGTGAATGAACTCTGGCCGTTTGATCCGTTCTGGCGCGGTCAGATCGGGCTGGGGCAGCATAATGTCCCCCAGCCGTATCCCTTCCGCCAGGGGCGCCTCCACGTCAAGATAAGCGTAACAAGGAAGGCGCAGGTGCAGTTCCATCTCGCGCAAAAAGCATTGTTCCTCTTGCCCCTGCCGGTCGTAACCAAAAAGCTCGGCTCGCGGAAAGCGATCGCCTTCTTCGCGGATCCAGCGGTAAATATCCAGCTTGCGCATCTCATTGCCCCAGTCATCCAACAGCAGCGCGGGAAAGATCTCATCCTCGCGCCCCATAGTCACCAGGGCGTAACACAAATAAACGGCGCTGGCGGCGGCCTCATCCAGCCACAACAATCCGTTTTGCGCAGCCTGCAGGAACAGGCACCCGTTTACTTTGTGTCGAATTGTTTTGAACTGCGCCATGCCGCCCGCGTGCGTGTCCCGTTTTGGCTTCGTTAGATTGGTTCAATCTCCAAGATTGAACCAATCTAAAAGCCGCTAACTTCATCAGGCCACAGCCACCAGCGGGCCGGCG